>CAIYYQ010000295.1 GCA_903930505.1 Methanobacteriota archaeon | reverse complement strand
TTGATTATAAAAAAGGAAATGGTTCCTTAACACATACTAAATTATTTCGATGTTTTTTTTAAAAACGGCCAGACATCCTCAGAAGTTTTCGCATTAGTAACACTGCTTTGTTTCTCTTTCCACCACTCCGTATTCTGTATATCCTCGCGGCATTTCATTAATTTATCTTCAACATGATTAATTTCAATTATTTTCTTCATCGAAGGAAGTATATATTCCATATGAACATACACATCACAGAGAGCATCCATATCTTGAGCAAGTTCAGGATCAATCATAATATTAAGGTCTTCACCAACATATTCAAGAGAAAATACGCGAGATTTCCTATTCAGGAGACTCATTCTTACAACCTCCAATGTCCGCCTAATAATCGTATGCTATGAAGGCTTATATCTGTTGTTTCTTTATAAGTTATCCTCCCATTCCTAGAAACTGTCAAGATAAGAGCTAATAGACCACCTCTCTTAAAATTTGGGATGAGGCATCAAGAAAGGATGGAAAATATGAAACGGAATCGTAAAGATTGTGGAACATAAAAAGATTTTTAAAAGAAATAAGAAGGTTGTGAAAACCAAGATTCTCTAATTACTTGTCTATCACCAGGCACATTCATATCGTGATGTCAGCAAAAATCCCAAGAATTATCGAACCAGCATCGTATGAAACAGTACAGTACGGGTATAACCAATCCAAGGATTTGTTTATTGTTGGATGGAAAGAGCGAAGAGCAATTGCGATAGATGAAACCAATGTGAAATGGGAAGGTTGGGCAAAACTATACGTCAATGGTCTGCTCAAATCATCTCCTCTCGCATCATAACAACTCTTAAATGGTTGTTACAGAATTCTCCTTTTAGTGATGAACGAACCTTTGCTGAGCCATACTGGCGATGATGAAGATCTTGAGTACTGAAAAAAAACCAATTTCTCAGATATGCTGATGTAGCATATCTGCAATTTTTTCTAAGAACGCTACATCATTCTTGTCAAACGCAGCGAAAACATCAGAATCGATATCGATTTCACCGACTACCTTGATTCCCTTCTTTATCGGGACAACAATCTCTGACCGCGTGGAGAGAAAACACGAAAGATATCGATTATCTTTCGATACGTCATCAACAATTTCGGTTTTTCCCCTCTGAGCCGCAGACCCGCAAACTCCTCGCCCGATAGGGATCCTCACATGTTCCGTCGCCTCCTTCCCCCTCCATGGGCCAAGAACAAGCACATCGTTTTGGATGACATAGATACCGACCCAGTTGTACTGCTTAAAATGTTTTTGGAGAAAATTAACTACTTGCTGCAAAACATTCGATGTATCTTTTTGCAAAAGGATGGTTTTTATTTTCTGTTCCGCAAGTGCGTACTCCAAAATGATTCACCTCATGTTAATAATCAAGAAGGCTCGTCTGTAGATTTTTCGGTCCAAGATAAAACGCCTGTGGATTCCCCCCAGTGGGCAGCTCAATGGTTCCATATTTCCCCCCACCGCCAGGGATGATGATGACTTTGTGCTCCCGGAATGCCTGAATAGCGTCAGTGATCACAGGGATTGCCACCTTCGCGATTTCCCGAATATCAGCGTCGATCAGAACATTAATTTCGCATCCGAATGCGGCGATGAGCTCACCCCAGCGTTTTGCAACCAATTGCGTAAATGGCGTGTGTTGGTCGAGCGCCTTTGCAATAATCTCCACGAGCGGGATCAAGTGAAGATAAGGAGGTCGATGGTCCGGATGCTGCGGTGTTTTGTAGGTGGCGATCTCCCCGATGCGGTCTCGTACTCCTTTCTTTATTCGTTTTCCGCAGCTGCATTTCCATTTTCGTCTCACAGCGTCCTCGAGTGTATAGTGGGTGAAGCAGGCGATGCAGGCAGATTCATT
>CAIYYQ010000294.1 GCA_903930505.1 Methanobacteriota archaeon | reverse complement strand
TCAACGATGGTTCAATCTTCAGGAACAAATGTGTTTTTTTTAGATGTTAATGGGGATGCACAATGGGATTATACCTATTATTCATCAACGCAAACACTTATTGAATACGAAGAAAAAACATCAGATGGAATTCCTTTACCCGTGATAATACTTAGTATAATTCTATTGGTGATTCTTGTTGTGTTGGTTCTTATTAAAACAGGAGTAATATACATTTATGAAGAATATACTATGGAATAAAACTACTCCGTTTTTTACGGAAAGAAACATATCCTGAAATAGAACCAAATATATTTTATAGGATAGACATTACTCTTTTTTGATGACAATTTGTTTAGGTATCGAAGGAACCGCTCATACGATAGGCGTCGGCATCATCAAAGCAGACAAAGGAAGATGTCAGGTTCTATCAAATGTAATCAAAGGATATCACCCGGAAAAAGGGGGTATTCATCCTAGAGAAGCAGCGAATCATCATGCAACATATGTTGCAGATGTTCTCAGTGAATCAATAAAAAAAGCAGGTGTTACTTTCTCTGCTGTTGATCTTATTTCGTTTTCTCAGGGCCCTGGTCTTGGTCCATGTCTTCGAACTGCAGCAACTGCAGCGCGGGCAATTGCATTGAAATTGAAAAAACCATTGATTGGTGTCAACCATTGTGTCGCCCATCTTGAAATAGGACGAGGAACCATTCCAGAATGCACTGATCCTGTCTTGTTGTATGTGTCCGGTGCAAATACCCAGGTGATTGCCTTCGCAGAAGGAAAATACCGAGTGTTTGGAGAAACACTTGATATCGGAATGGGTAACTGTCTTGATAAATTCGGTCGATCAATTGATTTTGAGTTTCCAGCGGGACCAAGAATTGAGGAACTCGCAAAAAAAGCAAAAACCTATGTAAACTTACCGTATTCAATCAAAGGTATGGATATCGCGTTTTCAGGTTTATTGACCGCTGCTGAGCAGGAGATAAAACAGGGAGCATCTGTTGAAGACATCTGCTATTCCATCCAAGAAACCGCGTTTGCCGCCTTAACTGAAGTTACTGAACGGGCGATGGCTCATACAGAAAAAAAAGAGGTGCTTCTCGGTGGCGGCGTTGCTTGTAACACGAGGTTGCGTACGATGGTGGAAACCATGGCGAACGCGCGAGGGGCACATTTTTTTGTTCCTTCACGTGATCTTTGTGTTGATAACGGGGCGATGATTGCATGGCTTGGAGTGTTGATGTATAATAGTGGCGTTCGAATGAACATTGAGGACAGTATGATTGATCAGCGGTTTCGTACAGACATGGTACAGGTGACCTGGCGATGAGTACAAATAAAATCATCTATCTTGGTGCAGAAGCAGAAATCAAAACATCAGTGTATCTTGGTTTATCTGCAGTTGAAAAAAGACGGATCAGGAAATCGTATAGAATTCCTGAGATTGATCATATGTTGATTTCCGCACGTACAAAAGAGGAATCAAAACTTATTATGGAGGCACGGATTCAAGGAGTTGCTGTCCCTATTATCTACGATGTTGATGTGGAGAACGGAGTAATCACGATGGAGTATATAGATGGTCATCGCATCAAGGATATTATTCATCGTCTTGATGAAAAAGAACGCAAGCGGATTTGTGAGAAAATAGGGGATAGCATCGCTCGGTTACATAATAACGATATCATTCATGGCGATAT
>CAIYYQ010000293.1 GCA_903930505.1 Methanobacteriota archaeon | reverse complement strand
GGTGAAACATAGAGGTAAATCTTTTTTGCTTTTATGTTTGTTACTTTGAGGATTTCGTTGACATCATCAACAGCTTTTGAGAGGAGATATTCTCCGACTTCATCCTGTTCCGAGAACAACTGGGGATCAACATGAGGATAGGTTTCTATGGATACATATCCTTTTTTTCCTAGGAGCTGCCAAAGTTCTTCTGCGATATGAGGAGTTATGGGCGTCATCAGACGAATCCATGTAGTCATGAAATCCTTGAGGATTTTTTTGTTTCCTCCGCCTCTTTTCAGATACCATTGGATGTCTTTCTGCAGCTCAAAAAAAATCTCATTTGCAGCAACACGCAAATCAAAATGTTCCATGGCCTCAGTAATAGTTTGTATTCGTCTCTGAACTATGCTCTGAAGCCAGTGGTCGAGATTTTGTTGTTCTGTGTTTTTACAGTTTTGGATCTGATGAACCAATTTCCAGATACCTACAACACGATTCTTGTATTTTGTGACAATTTCTGGATCCCATTCCACGTCAACAAATGGGGCTCCCACATGAGTGTAGTACAATCGCATCGCGTCCACGCCGTAGAGTGTTGCTGCCTGTAAAATCGGTTCTGCGCCACCTTTTGATTTACTGATTTTCTCTTTTCCTTTCTGGGTGACCCACCAGTGAACAAAAATCCCTTTCGGACGAAATTCTGAAGGCATTACAGCAACATGATTCATAAGAAATACAGGGAAATGAACGGTTTTATGTTCTTTTCCACCAAGATTGATGTCGACTGGGTACCAATACATGAAATCAGATCGAATCACATCCCAAATCTTCTGTTTTGGTTTTCCTTTTCCTAAGAATATGTAGTCGAAGAATTCAAGTGTCATATCCTTTGGTGTGATGAGTTTTTGGTTTACATACTTGGAAATAATGTAATATGCTGGATAAAGCGTGGAGTCTGAGATTGGTTCGATAATCCAACCTTTCTTGAACGGGAACTCGGTTCCAAGCCAGGAGCCTTTTCTGATTACGGCACGGTCGCCAAACCAATCAAGTATTTTTGGTAACTCCTGTTTATATTCTTCAGGATAAATATTCATGGTCTCTACATGTTCTTTTGAGTTCGCAGTTAATGCTTCATCGCTGTATTTAATGAACCATTGATCAGGTATTTGTTTAATTTGGACTTGTTCCCCACATCGACATAGTACATCTTCGGAGAACTCTCGGAGAACAGCACCAAGATTTTGGGTAATTAAATCGTTTTTTACATTATCTTTGATATCAGAAACTTTAATTCCGGCGTACTGTCCGCAGTGGTTATTGAGATATCCTGTGTGAAACTCTTTTTTGTAGACGATCTCGGTTGCCTCATCAAGTTTCTGTGTTTCTTTTTGGCTTTTTATACCAAGTTGATCGCAGACTTCTTTTGCAGGGTTTGTCCCAAATCCTTGTACATCAATGATGGTTATAGGGTCGATGTGTTCTTTTGATTCTACAAGAGCAATCCAGTCATACGGGGCATGTGCAGGAACCGACATCACGATCCCTGTTGCTATGTTTGGATCAGCAAACGGCCCGGAGAGAATTGGTACTTCACGGTTTACAATAGGAATCTTACATGTTTTTCCTAAAAGATCCTTTCCAGATATCCGCTCCTGGAGTGGCTTTACGTTGTCCAACTGATAGGTGAGTTTATCTACGCATTGTTCTGAGCAGATCCATGTTTCATTGTTGATTTTCACTTTCTGATATAAAACTTCTGGGTTGACCCACATGTTGGTGACGCCAAAGATTGTTTCCGGTCTGAGGGTTGCCGCTGGAAGAATTGTTCCATCTGATAGTGTGAATTTAATGATGGTGAATTCAAGGACTTCAGCGTTTCCACCTTTTGAGACATCGGTTTCTGATTTATCAACAGCGACCGGTCCGCAGTGGGGACAGTAAGGAGCAAAGTGGGGTTTTTGTATGAGAAGACCATGTTCGTTTAGTTTATGAAATTGCCAGATGATGAACTGGTTGTATCCTTCGGAGATGGTGTTCATGAGTCTTGTATAGTCGATAAGAAATCCGAATCTTTTCCAGTAGTCTTCTACGTAGACGTGACTGAAGTAGTTGATGACTTCTTTTGGGTCGATGAGTTTTTTGATGAATGAATCAGTGCAGCCGTTTTCTTTCAAAAGTCTAATGGTTGTCTCATCTTTTCGTTCTATTTTTTTTGAAAAACTAATGGAAGGTATGCCTGAGGCGTGAAACCCTGCGGGGAAGAGTACGTCGTATCCGGTCATTTTTTTGTATCTAGCGATGACGTCGCAATAGGTGAATCCTCTCATGTGTCCGACGTGGAGGTACCCGGAGACGCCAGGGTATGCGAAATGGATGAAAAACTTCTTTTTGTTTTTTTTTGTTGATTCGTAGAGTTTTTCATCAAACCATTGT
>CAIYYQ010000292.1 GCA_903930505.1 Methanobacteriota archaeon | reverse complement strand
GTATCTGTTATTGGAATTTCAAATGATTTAAAATTCACTGAGTTTTTAGACCCCAGGGTGAAATCAAGTCTTGGGGAGGAAAACATGATTTTTTATCCCTATGATGCCGGTCAACTTCAGGATATTCTTGAACATCGGGTGAAGATGGCGTTAAAATCTCAGGCGATTGATGATGATGTGATTCCTTTGTGTTCTGCACTTGCTGCCCAGGAACACGGGGATGCACGGCGGGCGTTGGATCTTTTACGAGTTTCTGCGGAGATCGCGGAGCGTAGCAATGCAAAGAGAATAACAAACAGAGACGTACGGGTGGCACAGCACAAGATAGAAATCGATCATATTACAGAAGTTGTTCGCACGTTACCCAATCAGTCAAAACTTATTTTGTTTTCTATTCTTCTTATTAACAAACAGAACAAAAAGGAAGGCGCAAATCAGATGATGACAACAGGTGAGGTGTTTGAAACCTACAGGGATTTATGTAAAAAAGCGCGGTATGATTGTTTGACACAGCGAAGGATTACTGATCTGGTTTCAGAGCTTGATATGCTTGGGATTATTACTGCCCGTGTGATCTCCAAAGGAAGATATGGACGGACCCGGGAGATCCAGGTGCCTGTTTCCACGAAAGATTTACTGGTTGTTCTTCAAGAAGATGATATGTTTAAAGAATTGGCGAACTATAAGACGAAAAGCCAAACAAGACTTACGGTGTAACGAACAGATATGTTTAATTTTTTAATCCATAAAAGGCATTAGTTTGATTCCGTTGAGGATCCAATTCTTCGTCTGCGTGACATCATAGTTTGCATTTTTACAGGAGACGTGCACGGTTATTTCTACCTCACCACGCCCAAAGGGAAATATCATTTTTGCCATTGGAAAATTCAGCGGCCGTATAAACAGTGTATCTCTTGTGCGTAGGACTGGTATGATCCCTTTTTGATGGCCACCGATTACCTTTGCGTCCCCAACCTTTTTCGTCTCAATCTCATATAGAAC
Organism: Methanobacteriota archaeon; assembly: GCA_903930505.1. Next base: position 6,409 of record CAIYYQ010000292.1, on the reverse strand, counting down.
AAAAACAGCAGGGTTTTTGCCGTAGTTCCATAGAATTAAGCTCCAACCAATCGCTTGAGGTTGAACTAAAAAATCTAGATGAGGGCTGTTTTCTTCGCTTTTCGTGGGTATGATATTGGTAGATGTCGCAGTAAATGAAAACGATGGGAGCACTATGAGGAGGCATGTTACAATTCCTATCAGTGTTTTTGTCATTGCGGTTACCACACTAAATTTATATGTTTACTTGTATATAAAATATGTTAACCCTATTTATATCTTTTTGCAATATATGTTACTATGAACCCGAATCTTCGAGGGTTTCAAACGACAGTGTAGAAAAATGCAGGTCCGCCCGCAACATATATTTTAAATAAAAATAAATATGTTGTGCAGATAGATTATTAAATAAAAAACAGATTTGAATTTACAATTATGGAAGAAGTTCAACAAGAAGAAAAACAAATTTCAACAGGAAAACACTCTGATATCGGTATTTTGGCTGTTATTTTAGGAATAATAAGTATAATCTGTGTTTTTTTTATCGGAGGTATAATACCTCTTATAATTGTCATTCTTACATTAATTTTAGGAACAAAAGCATACAAAGCTGGAGATAAATTAGGACTCATAGCAATAATTCTCGTTGTTGTAGCCTTCGTTCTCGCTATAATATTGTCTGCCTTTGTCTACTTACATATTAGCAGTCAAATCCAAAATCTTTCAGAAGATAAGGTACCGGATATTAGATTTATGGCAACTTATACAACTAATGCAACTATGGTTACTACAACAGATTCCGGTTTAAATTGGGATCAAATATCAGTAGTAAATGGCACTAAACCATCTGGAACGATAGATCCCGGTGATAGTATCACACAATGTTCTGGCCATGTGACCATTACATGGATCCCTAAAAATAAACTTCTTGCTCAATTTTGGTTCACATAGTTAATCCTTTCTTTTTTTGATAATCTATTGCTATATAGAATTATGTTTTTTTTAGATTAATTTTTTCGTTTTAATTGTTATTTGTTAGTTTTTACGTCGTAATTAGTGGCGGACCTGCAGTTGCTATTAATAACATTAAAAAAACAAAATCATTAGAGAAGCGGTAAATCACCGGTTATTTGGTCAATTAAGTTATCCGGTGCAGGACCTAGGCCAAGAACGGTTTTTGTCCCTGCCGGTATTTCCGTGTGACCTGCATCAATTATGAGGTTTGCTGCGATGCCGAGTTTTTCTGCTTTTTCTTTTAAAAGGTAAAAATCTTCTTCGCATTCAACCTTTACCACTGCTTTTTTCCCGCCCTCATTATGCCATTTTGCAAACCAATCAGGTTTATTTTTCTTTGTTGATAATGCACAGTCAACAGCGGCATGGGCAACCTGTGCAGCGAGTTTTCCGGCTGAAAGTTTAAGGTCTTTTCTGGTAACAATAACCATCTTATAATCAAACGATATTGTTTTTCCCGTCATGGTTCACATCTTGGTTAAAATCACGAAACGAGCTCTTCCGCCATTGTTCCCCCAGTTCTTCTGCTTTACTAAGATCAACCAATCCTTTGACCATCAGGGTTTTTCCTTCTTCCTCAATATGCTTGAGGGGAACACCGAGATATTTTTTCCCATTTTTTATTATAATGATATCTCCTGCGAGAGATACGGTTTCACCAACCTTAACTCCGGTTCCATCGAAGACAAATCGACAGAGAAGATTGTTTTGTTTGGTGAAATTTTCTTCCTCCTCGTCGTTTGCTTTATTTGTATGGTTTCGCCTTGAAAAAATGAACATGCTGCTGGTAAGGATTGCTAGAATCATTGTCCACCGTATAACCGGTTTTTTTATAAATCTTTGGTACCATATACTCCACTGAATGGAACAGTACGATGTAATGGTGATTGGTGCAGGCCCTGCTGGGTGTTTTGTTGCATCAGAAATAGCGAAAGAACAACACAAAGTTGCGCTCATCGAAGAACACGCTCATGTCGGTCTGCCGTTACAATGTGCAGGTCTTGTCACCCCGCGTGTGTTTGAAACATTTAAAATCCCTTCACAAAACATTGTACAAAATGAGATATATGGAGCAAACATTCACTCTCCGTCTGGAGATGTGTTGAGTGTTGGAGGGGGTAAACTCCATGCATTCGCAATTGATCGACCACAGTTTGATGCAAAACTTGCCAGTCAAGCCATGAACACGGGGGTCTCGCTTTTCACGGGCACACGAGTCATATCTGCAAAAAAAACAGATAATACTATAGTACTTAATGCAAAACAATCAAACACTCAAATGCAACTAGCAGGAAATCTTATCGTCGGCGCAGATGGACCACATTCATTTATAAGAAAAACATTTAATTTCCCAGAGCCAAAAGAAATGTTGAAGGGAATTGGTGCCGAGATAACAGACGCCAATCTTGATTCTAGGTTTGTTGAAATATTTTTAGGAAACGATATCGCACCAGGTTTTTTTGCATGGATTATACCTATCAATAAAAACGGGACAAAAGCACGTATCGGTCTCTGCGTTACCTCCCAAGCACCGCATCAAATAAAACATTATTTTTCACATTTTCTCAACCATCCGTTAACAGCACAGTATCTTCGAGACGCAGTCATTACCACACCCATCGCAGGCAGTATCCCTTTGGGTGCACCCAAAAAAACAGTCTGCGATCATGTCATGCTTGTCGGCGATGCTGCTGCACAAGTGAAGCCAACATCGGGAGGCGGCATCTACACGGGATTGCTAAGTGCACGCTGTTGTGCCGGTGCGGCAACTGATGCATTGCAACAAAAATCATTCACCGAAAAAACATTGAGCCAGTATCATAAAAAATGGACTGATGAAATCGGAAAAGAACTTCAACTCGGAATGATGTTTCGGAAAATCTTTACCAATCTTCGAGATAACGATATGGATGCCTACATTAAAAAATTAAATAATGAAAAAACCATCGAAATCATTAATACATATGGGGATATTGACTATCCCTCACATTTAATTAAGCCTTTGGTAAAGAAAAAACCCTCGCTCCTTAAACTTATTTCTCATTATAGAAAACAACGATAAACTTTTTAGCGAGACCCTGGCGGCGGTGGCACGTAGAACTCCTGTCCTTCAAACCCCTCTTCTTCATCTACTTCCTCTGATTCTTCAGTTCGTCGTGACCGTCGTCGAGGTTTCTTTTCTCCTCGCGCTAAGATCGGTCCACGTTTCCTTCTGATGAGGTAGACGACAATAATAAGAATAATTACAAGGAACAATGTAAGGATGCAGGGGAGGAACAACCCAAGAATGTACAAAGGCTCCGCAGTCATAGTAAATAAAAGAGCGTCGGTCTCTGGTGAACCTTTCTCATCTAATGTGAGTTCGATGTAATTCGCTCCATCAATGGTTTTTCCATAGGTTATTTGTTTTCCAAGAGTATCAGATGCAGCGACAGTGATTCCTTTTGGGAAAACAAATCGGTAGGTGACGCTTTGGTCAGTAAAACCCATGAGTGTAACGTTTTGGGTGGAGATGCTAAAACTCGGCGGAGCAATAGAAATAGAACAAGCAACCGGATAAATACAGTTTGCATTTGAGGCAACCGTCACAGGCGTATTTTTATCCATTTTTGCGATGTCACCGTCCCAGCGTAGAGACTCATCGAACTTATTTTTATCACTTACTCCAGTTATTTTTAAACCATGTAGCATTTCAGACATTCGAGTTTCGAACTGCTGTTTTTTATCTGCTAAAAACGTGGATATTTCTTGGTCTGTGAACACATTTTCTTCTGCACATAACCGGAACGCATCAGAGTTCAAGTATGTAAGATATAAGTGTTCAGGAAGGGTAAACTCCTCGGGGAGCAACGTAAGATATAGATCAATATCTTCTCTGACGTCGAGAGGTGAGGTTAATTCGGTTTTTCCGGTGAAGAAACTTGGGAGATTCAAATCCATTTTTGTGATTTCTATGGTGACGTGCATCTGTTTTTCTTCTTTTGAGTATGTAGGCGACAGACTTGATGTTAGTTCGCCTGAGAGTGGGTTAGTGTTGTTCCATTGGTAGGTGCTTTTTCCTGTAAGGTAAATATTTGAAGGCAACATAAGGGAACAGGTGTACGGTCGTCCGATCTCGATGAGTTTATCTCCAAAGTTTATGTCAGAGGATGTAACATCAGCGATAGCACCAGCGTTTGCAAGTCCAAATACTGCTTTGGCTGTAAGATTAAAGATTTTGAGGTCAACTTGAGCATCGGTTAATGTTGCTTTTACGGGTGGTAATGAATCCATGTGTGTTGTCGTATATGGGGTTGAACAGTTTGTCGTTGTTTCAGAATCCCATGTAAATGTAAGATCAAGATGTTGATTGAATGTTGAACTTTCTATGGTTGAACTGATGGTTTGTTCGAGGTTTTGTAGTGTTTTTTGATAGATGATATCCCATGAGAGGAAATTATTTTTTACAAATAATCGTATGCCGTCTGCTGTGATAACGTCGAGGTTTGTAATACTTGAGGGCAAGATGTTGTAGGAGCTGATGTTGAGAGAGTTTGTGATGAATGTTGTATCAAACTCTGTGGTTTTTATCTTAGTTGCGTCTAGTGCAAACTCTAAGGAAATATCGTCTGTTGTTTGTTGTGGTGTCGTCGGATGGGTATATTGAATGGAGATGTGTCCTGTTCTGTTCGGATGAAGTCCATTCCAGTTTTCTGTGCTCCATTGGATTGTTTGTCCGCTGACAATTCCATCGGTGTAGCGGAACTGTATCGTACTTGGTAGAATGATTTGATTGGTGTTGTTCCATCCGGTTTCTGTTTTGAAATCACAGTTATAGTATACGACTGCATCCATGTCGAGGACGCCGTTGATGAATGATTCTGCATCGACTGATTGGTTAAGGTTAAAAAATGATGGTGAGAGTTGTACATTTAATGTTTCTGTGAATCTTTGCGTAGCAGCATTGTATGTAGGCATCGTGAAATTCAATAGTGATGCATCAGGAAACACGCCTTTTAGTTGGTTTTTAATTTGTACGTATAATCCGTATTTGATCGCTCCCATTTCCTCTGCGTTGCTGAGTGTTTGGATATCGTTGCTGGTATAAGTTTTATCTGTGGTAAACTGTTGGACGTCCATGGTGATGTCAACCTGTAAGTCGGTTCCTGTTTGAAACGTAGTTGCAAAAGTTGCTGTAACTCTGTTATCTGATGTTTCGTCTTGTGCATGAACACTAATGATAGCAAACAATGAGCATATGCAGATAAATCCCGCAATGAGGACAATTTTTTGTATTCTCATCTCATCCACGTTTTTTTCTAAGGGTAACTATGCATACACTTGTATAAAAGTTTTCTTACCCTTTCTTAATTTTCAGTTGGTTTTTTGATTTTTCTTTTAGAGTTACTAGTATCAGACCAATGACGACCAACACGCCACCGAAAACAAACAGTATGGTGATCATATAGCCAAAGAGAAAATAACTGATGATTGTGGAGAACACAGGGATGCTGTAGAGATATATGCTGATCTCAGATGCAGTTCTCATTTCAAGAGCTACATACCATAAGACATATCCAATTACTGTTGAAAACAATCCAAGGAAAAGAATTGCACCAATTGTTGATAAAGACATGTTTGCTGCTTGAGAGAAGATCGATGTGTCAAACAACAGGATTGGGAGAAGACCGAGACTACCAAGAAGCATCGCATAGCTAACAAGGGAAAGGGGCGTGTATCGTTTCAGGAGTGGTTTTCCTGCGATGGTATAGGCTGCGCTTGCAATGGATGAGACAACAACTGCAAGGGCGCCAGTGAGATATTTGATTTCGATGCTTTCTCCTTGTTTTCCCCAGAGTGATATAAAGATGACGCCGCTTAGAGCAAGGGTTGTTCCAAGGATCTTTTTTTTTGTGAATTTTTCATTAAGGAGAAATACGCTGAAGACGATCGTGAATATTGGTGATGTTGCAATAATAAGGCTTGCTGCACCAGGTGAGATGTATTGTTCTCCGTAGTTTAAGGCGAGATGATAAATCATGACGCCGAAGAAGCCTAAGAGAAAGATGGGAACGATGTCTTTTTTGTAAAGTTTTGAGAATTTTTTTGGTTGAATGGCAAGTATTATGAGAAGGATGAAGCAGACGACGAAGAATCTAATGAGAGTGAGGTTTGTAAAGGAAAGATCCACAAGAGCGAGAGAAATAAAAGGGAACGCGAACGCCCAGACCACAACGCAGCATAGCATCATCAGGATGAATCGGTGCGTTGGTCGTACATTTGTTTTTTCTGTATTGGTCATATGTGGCGTTGACAATAAAGGATTTGTATAAAAAACAACCGGCTTTTATTTTTTGATTGCAGTAGTTCCGCAAGTCGATATTGAAAAATGTAAATGGGGTGAATGACATACAATATTTTGGGATAAAGGATGCAT
>CAIYYQ010000291.1 GCA_903930505.1 Methanobacteriota archaeon | reverse complement strand
CCAGTACCACAACCACAGATCTTATCATCCTCCAAGGAACAGTATTCAACTGAGAACGAATTCACCATTGACAATACTGTGTATTCTGCTAATCAATTGTATCCGGAGAAACTCGCTGATCTTGGCCCGGGATCCTATCTCAGAGAGCAACGGCTCGCTCGTCTCACTATCAATCCGCTTCAATGGAATCCGGTGACGAAAGAACTCCGTGTCTACACAACAATCACTATAAAAATTGTATTTTCTGAAAAGCTTGTCTGCAAAGATGCTGGACTCTATACAGACCTCTGCTCCAGACTTGTTACAAACTATGAAAATCCTTCACTGGTCTCTGGGTCGTTAAAGACGGATGTGATTCCTCCAGCGGGTACGGTCTCGTACCCTGAAGATCTTAGTAGCCATGAGATTTCAGCTGATTACCTTATTCTTACATCAAACACATTTTACCTTCCCGCAAAGCAAGATTTTCAAAATGGGACACAAGATAACTGCTTGAACGAATTTGCATTCTGGCGTGCTAACTACAGCGGGTTTGATGTTGCAGTGGTCAGCGTGGATAACTCCTTTATCGGGGGAAATATCGATACCGCCATCAAACAGTTTGTCCAGTATGCATATGAAAATTGGCAGGCACCACATATGAGCGATGGACACGTAGGCTATGTTCTCCTTGTTGGGGACACACCCTTTGTCGCCACCCATATGTGTGGTGCTGGTGGTGTAGCAGATCGCTGGTTCGTATGCATCGGTGACGAAGACTATTCCACTCCTGATATTTCAATTGGGCGATTCCCAGTGAATACATTTGATGAACTTAATGTAGTCACTGAAAAAACCATCACCTACGAACGTGATTATACATACACGGGTGATGAAGAAACCCGGTGGCATACCTCAGCCCTTCTTGCATTTGGAAGTACTGGTGCAGAGTATTGGGGCCAACAAGTCACTGAACAGCTCCTGGAAAGCGGATGGAACACATCAACAGTAACATTGATAAATGGAGAAGGCAACCCTGAAGGAGTATATAACAACATGAACGATGGAAAAAGCATCGTCGTCCATTGTGGTCATGGAATGGCTACTGGCTGGGAAGTCACAAATGGTGAGTTTGATATGGACCAGTTACATAACGGGAATAAACTCCCTCTGGTATATAGCCTCTCCTGCCTCACAGGAAGTTTCCAAAATAGTTATTATTGTCTGGGTGAAAAGTTACTTCTCACTCCGCAGAAGGGAGCGATTGCATTCTGGGGAGCATCGAGCTTAACATATTACATCAGTTTTTTTAATTTATTTAAATCAATTTTTGAAAATCACATCTATATTCTCGGCGATATCATTAATGAGGAGATCCTCGAGTCTCATGGTGCAGCTCCAGAATACAATCTCTTAGGCGATCCAGCCTTGGACCTATCCGGGTCAAAAGGGCGGCTAGCTCAGGATAAACCGGATCTTACACTTACCTCCTCAGATATAACCCTTGACACATCAAGCCCTGTACTCAATGAAGAAACAATAATCACTGCAACCGTTCATAATATTGGGAGCGTCAGTGCGAATAATGTGCAGATTCGTTTCCTTTCCATGGGTCAGCAATATAGTGATCCACAAATCATTGATACGATTACGATCCCTGGAGAGATCCCAGCTGACGGAGAAGCAATAGTTGAATGCTCATGGAGACCGCAAACAACCGGAAAAACGACTGTTTTTGTCCAGGTTGACCCTGAAAATACTCTTATGGAGTCTTGCAAATGGAACAACCAGGGAGGAACGATCTGTACTGTATTTGCTACAGCAATCTATGTTGATGATGATTATACATCCTCCACCCCTGGTTGGGGGATCACTCATTTCTCGAAAATCAGCACAGCGATAAACGCAGCTGCGGATCAGGGAGTTATTCAAGTTTTTAGTGGAGTGTATAACGAGCAGACAATAGGTGGAGTAGGTGGTATCAGCAAATCAATCGCACTCATTGGACAGGATGCTACAACGACTATTATTCATTGGAACGGCGGGTTTTGGACTGATCCTGCGATGATTCGAATTTTTGCTCAAGGGGCATCGATTAGTGGGTTCACTATTGAAGGAGGCGTTGAAGGAATCGGCATCTGTTCAGATGATGTAATTATTTCTGGGAATATCTTCCGAGATATCACCACTGGCATCGGCATCAGACTATCTTGTGCAGAGCGAGCAACGATTACTAACAACTGGTTTGATTCCGGCGGCATTCTCTTAGAAAAAGATCCGAGGGTAGCAGCTCCAAATCCGACGGTTGATGATTGGAACTCGCATGTCATTGAAGGTAATTTTGTGCAAGGAAACCCTATCTATTATTTGAAAAACACCGATGGAACAGGTGTGGATATCCCTGCTGATGCCGCCCAAATAATCCTCGCGAACTGTACACATTTCACGATTCACGATCGAATATTTTCAGGAAATGTTGGCGGTATTCAACTTGGTTTCTCCTCTGATAATATAATCACAAATAACGATTTTTCTTCTATGAAAGGTGATGCACTTGTCCTCGAAGGAACTACTAATACTCAGATAATGAACAATATATTCCATGACAATATCGGGAATACTATCTATCTCGCATTCTGCTCGCAGAATACCATTTCTCAAAATGACATTAGGAGTAATAATGGGAACAGCATCCAGCTCTCTACCTCAATATCTAATCAGATCTCTGGAAACACAATTCAGGACAGCACAGGAACTGGCATCGCTCTCAAAAAAGATTCAGAATACAACACCATTACCAATAATATAATTAGCTCCATAAGCTCAGGAGTCGGCCTTTCTAATTCATTAAACAATCTTATCTCTCAAAATATCTTAGAAAACGTCAACAACGGCATCACTCTTCTTGATGGGTCTACGTCGAATCTGGTATCCCAAAATTCAATCCTAGACACTGTCAACGGCATCATTATTGATCGTTGTTCTGAAAATACGGTTAGTGAAAATATATTCACTCGCTGTACCGGCACAGGAATCATTCTTAGTGATTATTCCTCATCAAACAATCTTACTAAAAATAGAATAAGTTTTTGTTCTACTGATGGTATTACTTTATCTAATTCCAATAGGAATCTGATCAACAATAATATCGTCAGTGACGTTACTGGAAACGGACTTAGCCTCACAGGTACCACAGGTTCCTCAGAAAACGCTATTATTCAAAATATTATTTTTGATAGTATGGATTGCGGAATTCTCATCATCCTTCAGTCAGATGCAAATCGCATCATTGAAAACACGATCACACACAATTTTATTGGGATCAATATTACCCTATCCGATGACAACCGGATTTATCATAACACTTTTATTGATAACAACTGCCAGGCCTCAGATACTGGGATCAACTTCTGGGACAACGGATACCCATCTGGTGGAAACTACTGGGATGATTACACAGGGGTTGATCAGTACCGAGGATCGGAACAAAACATCCCTGGAAGTGACGGCATTGGTGATGCTCCGTATATTATTTCGATTATAAACGGTGTTCATAAAGATCGTTATCCATTGATGCAAAGCCCATACATCCTTGGCGATGTCAACAATGATAAATCGGTATCCGACGCGGATGTTGATCCATTTATTGCAGCACTTGGAACCACCGAAAATGGATTCCGAATACAATATCCAATGTGGAACTGGCGTGCAGCAGACTGCAACCACGATGGCAGGATCACCTTTGCTGATATCGACCCGTTCGTTGAAGTTTTACAGTCACCTCCTCCGCCTGTAAATCAACCGCCCCTCATTCCAGTTCTTTCTTTGCCCTTTAACCACGCGATAAATGTTTCTCTTACCGCTACTGTCCTCAGTTGGATCGGCGGCGACCCAGACCTTGAAGATACTGTCACCTTCGATGTCTTTTTGGGAACAAGTAATCCTCCACCAATGGTTGCTACTAATCAGATTAGTACGATCTATGATCCAGTGACACTAAGTCGAAATTCTTGTTACTATTGGCAAATTATTGCTTGGGATAACCATGGGTTTTTTACAATGAGTCCAATTTGGGATTTTGTGACTGAGGCACCAAATCAGCCACCGTATATTCCGAGTAATCCAACTCCATCTAATGGGGCAATGAAGGTTCCTACCTTAACATATTTGCAATGGACAGGTGGCGATCCTGATCCGCAGGATAGTGTGACCTATGACGTCTGGATGGAAAAATCCACTGATTCAGAATTGCATCTCGTAGGAACTGTTAATGAACCTTGTTATCATCCTGAAATATTACAAGCGAATACTCACTATACCTGGCAAATTGTTGCTAAGGACAGCCACGGAGCACCAAGGTCTGGTCCGGTCTGGAGTTTCACTACAGGTAGCTCTTAGAGAAGTAAGAATAACTCCCGTTTCATTTAAGGGATATTTCATGGTCAAACAAGAAACTATTGCCGTCCTCGCTGATATCGACCCGTTTGTTGCATTGTTAGGGAATTGAATAAAAAAAAGAAACAAGTTAACAATGAGTAAACATGAACAAACATAATTATGTATGTTGCGGTTGGGAATGTTGTGTGGTCTAAAATCGATAGGTAAAAGACCTATACATGAATAGCCGCATCTCCTTTTTTTTGTTTACAAACGATTTGTCATTCTTATTTGTCTGTAACGTTGAACCTGTATCGTTTTTTTTCGTATGTGGTGGGTACAAAGAATGGGTCTTGTTCGATAGATTCCAAATAAAGTATTTAAATTATT
>CAIYYQ010000290.1 GCA_903930505.1 Methanobacteriota archaeon | reverse complement strand
GGTCCTGGTGGTGTTCTTTTGTATGGTATCCCTGAGTTTCGTCTGCCGAAAAAAATCGTTAACGCTGAGGTTGATTACATCAAAAAACTTGGTGTCGAAATTCGATATGATATGGTGGTCGGAAAAACTCTTACTGTTGAAGAATTATTCAAAGACTACGATGCGGTCTTTATTGGGACGGGTGCTGGCCTTCCAAACTGGTTAAATATCCCTGGCGAGAATCTTGATGGTGTCTATTCTGCAAACGAGTTTCTCACAAGGGTAAATATGATGAAGGCGTACGACTTCCCGAATTATGAAACACCAGTAAAAATAGGAAAAATTGTGGCTACGTTTGGTGCTGGAAATGTCGCAATGGATTGTGCAAGAACTTCATTACGTCTCGGTGCAGAAAAATCATATATTTTATATCGACGAACAGAGGCAGAAATGCCTGCGCGTATCGAGGAAATCCATCATGCAAAAGAAGAAGGAGTTGATTTTAAGTTATTGACGAATCCATTGCGTTTTATTGGAGATGCTCAAGGTCATCTTGTTGAGGTTGAATATCAAAAAATGCAATTGGGGGAACCTGATGATTCGGGGAGAAGACGACCTGTTCCTATCCCTGGCTCTGAAGAAAAAATAAAAATTGATACTGCGCTTATTGCAATTGGTCAAAGTCCAAATCCGTTAATCCCTCAATCGATGAAAGGATTAAGTCTGGGAAAACATGGAAATATTATGACTGATGACGATGGAAAAACCTCCATTCCTGGTTTGTTTGCTGGTGGCGATATCGCAACTGGCGCTGCAACCGTGATTTTAGCGATGGGTGCCGGGAAACGGGCTGCGCGGGCAATCGATGCCTATGTGAAAGCAAAAAAATGATGATTTTTCGCATCAAATGAGAAGCATCCTTGTATATTTTTTCAGAGGATAAATAATGAAAAAATTGGTGCAATACTTCGACGTAATCTTTAAATAATACCACTCCTTTGATTGTTATAGGACGGTGAAAACATATGGGGAAATGGACTGGCCAACGCACAGATGTTTTTTGTATCCTGGTCTTTTTGTTTTTCTTGCTGACATCTTCCACCATCATTGGGGCAGCAGGTCCTGTTTTTCAGAAAGCAGGTCCAGTGGAATATGAGATTCATACCCTTCCACCACCTCCAATTGAGCCTCAATGGGTGCGTCCAACTGGGTACAATGACCCTGAGAACGCCTGGGTAGATGAAGCAAAAGCGTTCGATGGGTTTGTGGCGACAAAAGCAGGGTGTCAAATAACAGATCTCTTCGCCAGATGGACACCGTGGCTGGAACTCACTTTGTCTTCGCCGATTATCTGTAATAAAATCCGGTTTTACGCCTGGTACGATGACCTTCACTGTAATATGATCGACTTCGACCTTTACTATAACGGAGACTGGCATCACATTTATCAAGGTGGCTACACGGATCGGGAATGGGTCGATTATTCGTTTAGCACGATATCTGGAGTTACCAAAGCACGGGTGAGTTTTCATGTGAACCGTTTGCTGTGGGATTATGTTGTCGCGGATCTTCATGAGTTCCAATTCTTTGGATATTAATAAAAACCAAAAAAGAAAATTGACGAGAAAAGACGACTATTTTTTTTCCTTCTGTTTCTCTGCTGCTTTGATAAGTCCATCAAATAACGGCGCGGGTTTCATGGGTCGTGATTTAAATTCTGGGTGCGCCTGTGTTCCGACAAAATAGGGGTGTGTAGGAAGCTCCATGAACTCCATGAGTACGCCATCCGGTGACCGTCCGGAAAACACGAGTCCGTGTTCCTCTAAGGTAGTAACGTATTCAGGGTTTACCTCATATCGATGTCGATGACGTTCTGATACTTTTTCTTCACCGTAGAGTTTATAGATCAACGTGCCTTTTTTGAGGATTGCAGGATACGCACCAAGTCGCATTGTTGCCCCATATCTGGACTCGTTGATGATGTTCACCTGCTCCGGTATGAAATCGATCACTGGATGAGTTGTTTTTTTATCAAATTCCCGTGAATTTGCATCTTTCATATCGCAGATGTTTCGAGCGTATTCTACAACCGCAAGCTGCATCCCAAGGCAAAGTCCTAGAAATGGTATGTTATGCTCTCGTGCATATTGAATAGTTGTAATTTTTCCTTCAATTCCTGAGGAACCAAAACCGCCAGGAACAATAATTCCGTCAAAGGCATTCAACGAGACAATCTTCTTTGGGTGTTTCTCAAAGAGTTTAGAATCAATCCATTGAACATCTGGTCGTAAATTGTTATTCCACGCAGCATGTCTCACCGCTTCAATCACAGAGATATACGAGTCGGAGAGTTTAAACGCCCCGATATCAAAGTATTTGCCTACGATTCCTATCTTTATTTTTTTATCAAACTTCGTGATTTTGGTGAGAAACGTTTTCCAGGTTTTCAGTTTTTGTTCTTTTTTTCGTAACCCGAGTTTATGCAGTATTTTCTTGCATAATTGTTGTTCTTCAAAGAGTAATGTGACTCCGTATACGTTTTGAATATTCGAGTCTGAGATTACTTCGTCTTCATGCATGTTACAGAATAAAGCGATTTTTTCTTTTCGGACATCATCAAGGGGTTTTTCTGTTCGCGTGATGATAAAATCAGGTTGGATACCGATCTCTCGCAAGAGTTTCACCGAATGCTGTGTTGGCTTGGTTTTCGCCTCACCCAATGCAGTAAGCACCGGGACATAGGTCACATGAACGTAGATTATTTTTTCGCCTTCGAGTTTCATCTGTCGAACAGCTTCAAGGAATAACACATTTTCATAATCACCAACAGTTCCCCCGATTTCAACAAGGAGAAAATCTGGTTTTGCTTCAGCTGCAG
>CAIYYQ010000289.1 GCA_903930505.1 Methanobacteriota archaeon | reverse complement strand
AAATAAAAATTGGAATACCTGATTCAGATTATTATGACGGAGCGGTGCTAATACTATCATCACAAGATGATTATAGATACAGAGTAAGAGGTACTGATATTGGCGTTTATGGACTTGAAATAGACTCAATCCTAGATGGAAATATTACTACGTTCACCGCTATCGACATACCAACATTGCCAAATGCAATCCACCAATACATCATTAATTGGTCTGCTCTCTCTCAAGATGATTTAGGTGTTTCTGTTCAGATAGATAATGACGACGATGGCGTCTTCGAACAGAATTACACCACAGATTCTACGTTCCAATACCCTAATGCGTCATTCATTTATCTTCCAGAAATTCCCTATGTTAATCAATTAATCACATTTAATGCGTCCAGTTCGGATGATTCTGATGGTTTTATAACTAATTGGACTTGGGACTTCGGTGATTCAACAAGAGGATACGGTAAACTCACATCACATTCGTATTCCTCACCCGGTGAATATACTGTTACCTTAATGGTGACTGATGATGATAATATCTCAACGAATTGTAGCTATATTTTCAATCTCACTATAGATGAAACACCGCCGACGACAACGTATTCTCTCTCAGGGCAACTTGGGGAAAACAATTGGTATACCAGCAATGTTAACGTAACATTAGTAGCAACTGATAATCAATCCGGAGTCAATACCACCTTCTATAGAATTGACGCAGGTTCTTGGCAGATGTACTCAGAGATGTTTGTAACATCATCTGAAGGCATCCACATCATTGATTACTACTCAACTGATATGCTCGGAAACACTGAGAGCATACAATCTGTAACAGTAAAAATCGATAAAAACCCACCTTCACTAAGTATCATCAAACCAGAAAAAGGATACCTCTACATCTGTGATAAAAAAATCACGTATGTCGGCCAAACCATCGCTATCGGAGGGATCACCGTCAAAGTAAACACCTCTGACACAGTGAGCGGGATAGCGAAGGTTGAATTCTACGTCGACAATAAACTCAAATCTACAGACACTACAGTCCCGTATGAATGGAAATGGAACGAAAAAATCTACTGCAAACATAAGTTAAAAACAATCGCATATGATCAAGTGGGGTATACTAAAACAACAGAGATGGATGTTTGGGTATTTAACTGCTAAAAAACGATTCGTCTCACTTCAAGACCACCTCTTTTCCTCTATTTTTTTTATTATTGATTAGCACTAAAGATGTGTTAAGTTTTTAGATGTATAAGGTTTTTAAAGAAAGAACCACAGGGTTATACTAACGTTGAAATGAAATCAGTGTAAATTAATGCAGGGGACTGGATTTGAACACCAAAATACTGGTAAAAAATGGCGGGTTGTTCGGTTTTTTCCGAACATTTTCCAATCATTTATAAATGAATAAGTTAAATAGTATTTCCTGATGATTTATGAAAATAGGTAAAAAAATAATAACTGGACTAATAATTAATATTATTATAACTGGTATATTGATAAGTGGATGTATAACAATAACAAATAGAGAAAAAGATGATTCTGAAACAGGAAAAAATTTAAAAAATTCCTATGTTTTTACTTATGGTCCTGAGATTGTTTTACCTGAAGTTTTTATTGAAGAAAGATCCATTTGGGGATCAGAGTTAAATTTTTCAAAGTGGAGTTATGGTCCCTTTATTGAAACATATTTGAAGAAATATTCTAATTATTCGAAAGAGGTTTTAGAAATAATGAAAATGCAGGTTTTATTACTTGGTGAAGATTTAGAATTATTTGAAAAATGTCTTACAGGAAATAAAAGTGGTTGGTCACCTCACTTAGGAGATAAATCTTTAGATTATCCAGAAGATTTTGTTAATATTCTTT
>CAIYYQ010000288.1 GCA_903930505.1 Methanobacteriota archaeon | reverse complement strand
ATCTTTCAACGATGATGTTGCAACAAGTTTGAGGCCACGAAACGTAATTGCCATCTTCTCAGGTGGTCTATTATGCCATGATCGAACAATAAGCTGATTATCATGGACACGAAACGTGGTGTTACTTCCCGCAGGCTGCCAGTTCACCGGTTCTCGCATCACAGGTTGATGAACAATAACTGTCCCATCTTGCTTTATTAATACGAGTCGTTCACCCCAATCAAGAAGCGATCGCGCACGACCCTGATAATCCACGAGACAATCACCAAGAACAAGAAGCATCATCTTATCTGCCTTTGACATATAGTGTTTCTCAAGGAATTCATTAGCATCCTGCGCTGAAGGATCAACGATCGTCGACGTCAACACATCACTCCTCCCACAGTATAGAGAATACATTCATCATTCATGAGTGTATCGATAACATTTTAAAAAAAGAATCAGAGCAAATGAAAAAAAAGAGCATTACATCTTTCCTGAGATAAACTGACAGTATCCATAACTAATCGGACCGGATTTCGTCGTCTCACACGGAAACTGGGCGCATTCAAAACACAGACGAACATCCTTTTGAGATGCACACGTCGAGATTGCACACATCTTGTTCTCTTTTGGAATACATCCCTTGTCGCCATTCGGACATTTCTTCATAGTCATACGCGGGCATTTCTCACAGGCGATTCCACAGACACCAATTTTCATACACAATCACATTCAGGAACACTCAAACAATATTTTAGCGTTTTCACACACTCACGCCGTCTCAACAGGTTCCTCTGAGTCCCCATGGTTTTCATGATTACCAACATAAAGAATACCAAAGGAATCTGTTCCACCTTTTTGTCGGGCAAATCGTCGTTGAGTTAAAATCACTTTATCCTTTGATGTAACCAACCCGGAGGTCTTCATGAAACGAAGAATAGGATCATGCCAACTCTTTCCCCGATTGTACAAATAAATTGGATATACACCATACGACAAGGGAAGAAACTCCACAGTCTCCTTTTTTTTACTAAACGAAAGAATCCAGCATCCAGGCTTAAATCGAGAGATTCGCCTTGCAGTACTACCACTTTCCGTCGTCGTCAGAATATAACGAATGTCAAGAATCTCCGCTGCTTCAACCACATTTAACGAGATCACATCAGCAACAGATAATTTTGTTCTACTACAGGAATCAGTGAAACTCTCACGAATATTACAACGAAAATCAACACCGTTACGCCGACGTTCAATCGATGTCGCAATCTTCGCCATCATCTGCACAGCCTCAAGCGGGTATTTTCCTATCGCAGTCTCCTCAGAAAGCATCACAGCATCAGTCCCATCAAGAATCGCATTGGCAACATCTGTAACCTCAGCACGCGTCGGACGACTATTCTCAGTCATTGATTCTAACATCTGCGTTGCGGTAATAACTGGTAGTCCAGCAAGGTTTGCCCGACGAATCAACTGTTTCTGCACCACAGGGACATCCTCAATAGGGATCTCCATCCCAAGATCTCCACGAGCAATCATAATACCATCTGCAACTTTTAGAATAGCATTAAAGTTTTTCACAGCTTCACTGCGTTCAATTTTTGCGATCACATGAACCGGTACGCCTTTCTTTTCTGCATACTCTTTTATTATGCGGACATCATTTGCATTTTTAATGAACGATGCACCAAAGATATGAACATTCTCACGTAAACCAAATGAAACATAGCGAAGATCCTTTTCTGTGACAGATTCTACAAAAAGTTTCGCCCTAGGAAGATTCACACCCTTATGAGAAAACACAGGGCCTCCACTGACCACTCGACATTGCACACCATTTGAATCAACTACGTTGACTCGTAAGGTAATGAATCCATCATTTAGATAGACGATACTACCTTTTGATACACTTTCCGGCAGTTGTTTGTAATCAATTGGAATATGATGACTATCACACGGGTTATCGCCAATGGTAAGCGTCACTATTTCCCCTTTTTTTAATAGAATTGGTTCGATACGAAGGGTACCAACGCGAATCTTCGAACCAGGAAGATCAATCATGATGCTAACCGGACGGTTCATCCCTGACGCAACGCGTCGTATCTGCCTGATATCACGACGGTGCTGCTCAAGAGTTCCATGAGAAAAATTCAACCGTGCAACCGTCATTCCACTCGCAATCATTTTTTTTAATACTTGAGGGGAACGCGATGCAGGACCGATGGTGCAAACAATTTTTGTTTTATGCGCAGGAAGAATAATCTGTGATTTTTTTTTCATAGATGTCATTCACCAAAAAAGATACAAGAGTACATTAACGTTTTGGAAACTCTATTCATTATATTTATAAGAAACCAGCTGTTACGAGCTAAACAATCAAAAAATCAACAGATGGATAGGGAACCATGATTGTCAGTGAAGGACTCACGAAATATTTTGGCGCCGTGAAAGCAATCGAAGATTTCACAGTCAAGATTCCTGATGGTCAGATCTTTGGTCTTCTTGGCCCGAACGGTGCAGGAAAAACAACGACCATGCGGATGCTCTCCTGTTTAATTAAGCCAACAAAAGGCAATGCATGGATTGATGATCTTGAAATCGGCAACAAAGATGATGCACAAAAAATCAGACAAATGATTGGTCTTCTCCCTGAAGTCCCTGGCCTGTATGAAACCCTTGGGGCATATAAAAACCTTGATTACTATGCACAGTTTTATGATGTCCCAAAAGCAAAACGAGAGGAATCCATAAAAAAAACATTAACGGATCTTGGACTCTGGGAACGCAGAAATGAACCTGTTGGAGGGTTTTCCAAAGGCATGAAACAGAAGATTGCGATCGCACGTTCCTTTGTCCATGAACCCAGATATATTTTTCTTGATGAACCAACCGCAAGCCTTGACCCAGAGGCTGCAAAAACCGTCCGCGAATATATCCTTGAACTGAAAGCAAGAGGAGATACGATACTTATCAACACCCATAACCTTTCAGAGGCAGAACGAATCTGTGACTCTGTTGCGGTCGTGAAAAATAAAATGGTGAAAATTGGGAATCCAAAAGAGCTAGCACGAGGACTATTCAGCAGAAAAATCAGGATTACGATTGATCATATCGCAAATACGCTTTTAAATGAGCTTGCTTCTTTGAAAGGAGTATCTGCTGTGGAGCTTACAAAAAACCAGCTTGTCCTTAGTGTACAAAACCCCGAGGAACAAAACCCAATGATCCTTTCCTGGCTTCTTTCTCATGGTGTTAACGTACAATTTGTCTCTGAGGAAGAACACTCGCTTGAAGATGTCTATCTGAAACTAATCGGGGAGGATCAATAATATGAGATGGACACGTGCATGGATTGTTATGAGAAAAGACCTTGACGAGTTTAAGAAACAGAAACTCGTCGTCGGCTCTATTATCATGATGCCACTCGTGCTTGGTGTAGTACTCCCCCTTGTTATGTTTGTTCCCATGATCAACATGACCCCAACCACTGATGTATGGGATATTCCCCAGCTAATCACCACAGGTTATCTGAGCGATGATTTTATACAACCAAGTACGAACCGCACCTTGAAAACGCCTCTGTGAACTATAGTGTACTCACCAACGCAGTCCTAAAAAATGCACAACTTACCGATGTCACTCTTTCATCGTGCATCATCGAAAATACCACAATCTCACATGCAACTATTCAAAAAAGCATCCTCAATAACACTTATCTCAACAACGTGGTTATTACAGAGTCAGAAGGCAAAAATCTTGATGGACAAAACATCGTCTCCATCAACTCAAGTCTT
>CAIYYQ010000287.1 GCA_903930505.1 Methanobacteriota archaeon | reverse complement strand
CAGCACAACATAATATTGCTAATGTAAAATAAGTGCCGTTCATGATGTTCTCTCCAATACAGCCGGATTCGTCTCAAGATATTCAACAGTTTTAATAATACTTTCTTTAATGGAAAGAGTTGGTTTCCATCCGGTACTGAGTGCTTTGGTTGTGTTCAGGTAAGTAAACGGGTTATCTCCAATCCAGCCTTTTCTGTCATCAGTATATTGTATATCAGGATTGAGATCGAGATGATCACAGATCCAGCCAATTGAATCTTTCACACGACAATGATCATTGATTCCAAGATTAAAAATATTGACAGGAGCATTTCGTTTATTTATCGCATGTAAAATTCCATTAACACAGTCCTGAACATAAAGATAAGATTTTCTTTGTGTGCCATTTCCAAGAACATCCAGATGGTCCGGGTGAGCCATGAGTTGTTTATAAAAGTCAAAAACGTGACCATGCGTATATCTTTCTCCAAGAATGGAGACGAACCTCAATATCCACGATTGCATATTATATCCTTCGCAATAGGCTTCTATCATACCTTCACAGGCAAGTTTGGATGCACCATACAATGATGTCTGTTGTGGAAATGCTACATTCTCTGGTGTTGGGATTATACTAGGATTTCCGTATATCGCACTTGTAGAGGAGAACACGATCCGGGACATTTTATTCTCTCGCATTGATTCCAGCACGTGAAATGTTGCTATGGTATTCTGGTATAAATCCTTTGACGGATGTTCGAATCCAAACCGCACATCTGCATTCGCTGCGAAATGAAATACCATGTCATGATCTTTCATTGCATGTACAAGTTCTGATTGCATTAGTAAATCACCTTTAACAATGGTAAGATTGCTGCGGTCTTCCGGTTTCATCAGGAAATATAACATACCTGTTGAAAAATTATCATATACAGTCACTGTATGACCATCGGTTAACAGACGATCTACTAAATTACTTCCTATAAAACCGGCTCCACCGGTAACAAAACATTTCATTATACTCCTCCAATTATTACTTTATATGCATCTCTCAAGGTTATTCCATCTCCAATGTGTACTCCGTTGATGCCTGCATTTTTTCCACATTCAAGATCGGTGAGTTTGTCTCCAACAATCCATGAGTGTTCCAAATCAAGATTATCCTGTTCTTTGGCATAGAATATAAATCCGGGTGCTGGTTTGCGGCAATTACATTTCTTTTTATATGATGGATGTATGCCTTCCGGGTGATGATAACAATAATAATATCGCGTGATGATTATTTTTTGTTCATCTATCATCTCCTGAAAGCGATCACGGACTACAAATACCTGTTCCGCAGTCTGTTTTCTTTTTGCAATATCAGGTTGGTTGGATATGATGTAAAGTTTATATCCAAGATCCTGAAACTGTTTCATAAACTCGATTGCATAATCACAGAATTCAACCTGTTCCGGGAGGCGTGGTGGTTCCATCTTTTTTGTAGATGGATCTTCTATTAACTTTATAATGGTTCCATCGCGATCCATAAATATAGCCCGGTCCATTTATTTGCACTTCTCCGCGATCTGTTTTAATTCACGTTTATTTTTAGCAATCGTTTTCGCTATCGGTTCAAGACGTTGTACAGCACTACAAATTGCAATCTGGTCAGCTTCTTTGGTTGTTTTTTCAATAATAATTTCAGTATT
>CAIYYQ010000286.1 GCA_903930505.1 Methanobacteriota archaeon | reverse complement strand
TACGCTCAATCCTTGGCCCGGATCCTCCTGAGTCTCAATTCAGCCATCGAAGACTATGATCAACGCTTGAAAGTTCGTGTGGCTGAACATCCCACCCTTGCGCTCATCGCTCAATTGCCCGGCGCAGGACCTGTGCTGAGTGCGGCTGTGGAGAAAAACAGTTTTCCTATGATGCGAACGGCAATCGAATCAGTTTTACCAATGCACTCAATCATACAACCTACTATGAATACGATCCGTTGAACAGACAAACAAAGGTTATTGATGCAGAGGGAAAAAGCGTTGAATATCAGTACGATGCCGCGGGAAATTTCCTGGGATATATAGACAAAAATGGTCATCAGCAAACCATTGTCTATGATGAATTAAACAGGATAAAAAAAGTTATTGATGCAACAGGGAATTTCACAGAGTTGGAGTACGATGCAGCAAGTAATGTAAAAAACATCATGAATGCCCGTGGTGATACCGCTCATTTTGATTACGATGATTTATACCGAGTGATTGGTTTTACTGATCCCTCGGGAAATACCACGCGTTTTTCGTACAATTCCCAAAACCAAATGACACATATTACCGATCCAAACAACAACACTGTTGAGTATGTGTTCAATGCAAGAAATGAGCTCGTCCGACTCATCGATGCATCAGGTGCTGTTACCAAATATGAGTATGATCCTGCTGGAAAATTGAAAAAAATTTTTGATGCAAAAAACAACGTCACCGAGTTTTACTACGATGCATTGTATCGGTTGACATCATGGGGAAACCCAGTCATCAACAATTACGAATTCTTTACCTATGATAATAACGGAAACCTTCTCACTGCTCAAAATGCTAACCAAGGAACTACCTATTTCTATTATGACGCCTTTAATCGGATTCAAACCATAGCAACTTCCCAAGGGTTGACACAATCATTTCAATATGATGATGTGGGAAATCTTATCAACCGTACTGATTACAATCAGGTGAGTACAACATATACCTATGATAATCTGAGTCGTATCACAGAAATCCAATACCCTGTTGGAAAGGTTGAGGTAACATATGATCCGATGGGAAGCATCCTATCCGTAGGTAATAGAGGTATTGGGTTAAACGATACTACGTATCTTGTGTATGATTCGCTGGATCGTCCTATTTCATTTTCTATTGATTATGGTATTTTTAATAAAACAGTATGTTACACCTATGATGAACTTGGGCAAATAAAAACAATGACCGATGCTGATAGTAAAACAACAACATACGAATATGATAAAGCAAAACGCCTGATCAGTCTTATTACCTCAGATCAAAATGTGACAACATTTGGATATGATCCTGCGAGTAGGCGTATACAAACCACCTATCCAAACGGAGTATATACCACGTATGGTTACGATACTGTCGATCGGTTAGTAAATATAACAACACGAAACTCTAACCAAGAAATTATCACCAATTACTCTTACCTCTACGACAAGGTTGGTAATCGTATTCAAATGTCTGATCATACCGGGATGGCGACGACATACACCTATGATGAAATCAACCGTCTCATCGACACTGTGTATCCCTCAGGAGAACATATCCATGACTATTATGATGCTGGTGGGAATCGAGCAACCAGAGTGATAAATGATACGAGTTATACGTACTATTTCAATGATGCAGAAAATCATCTGCTCAGCGATGGGACCTATAATTATGGATATGATAACAATGGGAATCTCATTAGCAAAACCGATATCAGTTCAACGACCAGCTACACCTATGATTTTGAGAATCGGTTAGTAAATATCTCCAATACAAATGGACCATCGGCAGAGTATTATTACACACCATATGGATTTCGTATCGGAAAAACAACCGCGGATCAGACCCAGTATTATTTCTACAGCTTTGAACAAATCATTCACGAACTAACTTCTGATGGATCAACACAAAAAAGTATTACCTATGGTCCTTGGGTTGATGAACCACTTAGTGTTCTGTACAATAGTTCATCCTATTATTATCATTTTGATGGACTCAAAAGTGTGACCGCACTGACAAACGCATCAGAACAACTTGTCAACCAATATACCTACGATGCCTTTGGAAACATACAATCCTTGTTGGAAAACGTCCCGAATAGATTCACATTCACCGGTCGTGAATACGACTCTGAATCAGGACTGTATTTCTACCGGGAGAGGTACTATGATCCTTCTCTGGGAAGAATGCTTACGAAAGATCTTCCCTGTTTCAGCACCACCTTGAATTACTATCCCTATGCAGACAATAACCCAGTAAACGTCATTGACCCCTTTGGACTTGAAACCTACCAAGTGGGAGGCGATGCACAAAATCCTCTAAATGGAGATATCAACCCGAATAATAATCCCTTTAAGGTTGAAGGAGCTGGTGGATCCGGATGGTTCCAATGGTGCGGGAATTCCTTAAAATACATTGGAAACGAAGACCCAGGTCCAAACTCTGATTCCTGGCTCCCTGTCACAGTACTTGATGAAAATGGAAAAGAATCAGGGACACGATACTGTCCAAATCCTGATAAATGGCAAGATGCCACGGATGCTCAACTTCTTCTTATTCTTAAGGAGGAGCTTCTCGATAAAGTTCTTGGTGAAAAAGATCAGATCCTACGACAAGTATTAACAACGTATTTCGAAAACAATCCTGATAACCCCAACGTCATAAAAATAGCGATGCGCATCATTAAAGGCACATTAAACAGAGAATGTTTCGCGGATATCGCAAAAGATGTCGCTATACTTATGCTCGAAGAGATCATAGATCACTTTTCTGGAGAAATGCTTGGAGAAATGGGTGTGGATGAAGCACTAGGTCTTGTCATTGATCTAGCGAATGGATACGCAGGGAAGATATCACCCGAATACAAAGAAGTCTCAGAGTTTCTCACATCAAGTCCTGTTATTCAGCTTTTACAATGGGCGAACAATAAAATCGGTAGTGTCTGCGGTGGTACACAAATAACACCAAGTCCAACACCCTCACCTACTCCACCGTTCCAACCTGGAAGACCAAATCAACAAAAAATCACACCCTCTCCCAAGCCATCGCCAGATCCTGCCCCGGAACCTACTCCAAAACCACCTGAACAACCAACACCACCAAAACCACCCCAGCAAAGTGGAGGAACAGGATCTTCACAAAAAGGCACTGGAGCATCCTTTGGTGACCCCATTGAACCAGGTAATGAAGACGACCGCCGTGGCCCAGAATTTTTCTGGTTTTACCCTGATTGGAAGTTCAAATGGTGGCCAGATTATCAAGTAACTCCAAACGGTGGAGGCTGGGGAAGCCCCCCTGGAGAAGGAGGATATATTTTCATCGATGACCCCCCAGGATACTGCGTCTACAGGGTCGTGTATTTCGGTCAGAACGCAATCGATGATCTCTTTGAAAATCATCAAGCGTTATACAACGCGATTAAATGGATAGCAAAAGAAAACAACATGGTAACAACAACAGTTCTCATCATGCCAGGACGCGGTGGTGATGAAGAATGGAGCAAATGGATTGCCTTTGAGGCAAAATACCCTGATATCTCTGTCAGTCGATGGTCAGATGACCCAATAGAGCGAACAACAGTGACCTATTCCGGGTTAAAAACCAAAAACGCAGATGTACTCATTGACTCTGATCATTTCTCAGCGACACAACAAGGCGGGTATTATACACCTGAAGAGATTGAGGCGATTCAGAAATACCTCCTTGATGAACATGGATATATAGCAACCTCTGGGACACTTGGAGATACCCCCGGACAGAGCAATCAAACCACAAGTCTACTTTCCCTTTTAGGACTCAAAGAAACCGATGGCAATCCCCATAAATATACAAATATGAACTCATGGGTTTTTGATGATCCTGCTCATCCTATCTTCTTTAATATTTCGAGTGGGTGGAATCCAGGGGGAGTTACTGGGAATGTTGACATCGGTATCTGCCCTCTCTGCGGTGAACCTCATCTGAGTGCAAAAATTGCGCATCTCCAAAGTACCGAAGGGAATCATCAGAGTATTATTTCTGCGTATACCATTTGGTCCCCGCTTGCAACGAATGGTCTGCTTGGTGAGGCACCCATTGGTTGTAGTGTTGTTCCCCAGACAGTATACTTTGGGAATAATGTGATTGAAAACACAGGAAATAATCATGAAATATTGTACAATGCGATTAAATGGGCAGCCGAACATGATAGTACTGATGAAACCAAGGTTCTGATTATGCCAGGTTGGGGTGGAGATACCGGATGGTCCCAATGGCAAACCTTTGCTAGTGCGCATCCTGATATCAATCTAACCAGATGGTCGACAAGTAGCACGAGCAGAAATCCAGTAACTACGTACCAATTAGAAGCATCAGACGCGGATGTTCTCATCGACAATGAACACTCTTCACCGACTCAACAAGGCGGGTTTTACACCGAGGGGGAACTCCAAGCAATAGAGTGGTATGTAAAAACAAAAGGAAACGGGTATATTGTCACCTCAGGATCAGTTGGGAATCATTCATTACAAACCGATCAAACCCAGACACTCATGCAGCTTCTTGGAATTAAACAGACGGCAATTATTGGACAGTATGAAAATAGTGAAACCTGGATTATTGATCAGCCATATCATCCTCTCATCGATGGTATCGACTCTTGGAACCCGGGGAATATCACCGGCAATCTTGATGTCGAAAAAGCAATAAAAATCGCTCACTTGTACAGTACAGAGGACAATCATCAGACAATTATCTCTGCATATGAAGGATTAGAAAAAGGATCCTGCGGCTGTGAATGTAATATACCACCTGTCGCGAATTTCACTTGGAATCCACCAAATCCAACAATTCAACAAACCATACAGTTCTCTGATCTCTCTGAAGATATTGATGGAACGATTGTGAACTGGACATGGAATTTCGGCGATGGAAACATAAGCTCCCTTCAAGATCCAACCCACTATTATTCCGCGATTAACACCTATGAAGTCACCCTCAGCGTACGAGATAATGTTGGAGACACCGCTAGCAGAACCAAAACAATAACGATAATACCCGGCGGTCCAGTTGTCAATTTGAATACCACAGAATATTTCTTAACGATCCAAGCAGCGATTAATGATTCTGATACGATAAATGGTCATACAATCTATATCGGTAATGGAACATACAATGAACATATTCTTCTTCACAAACGACTCACCCTTATCGGTGAAAACATACAGACTACTATCATAGATGGAAGTAACACCTCTACAGTTTTGACCATTGTTACTGATTTTTGTCGTCTCCATAATCTTACCATAACAAGGGGTGGAACCAATAATTGTATCAACATTACTCATGCAAATTACACAACAATATCAGATACCCTTCTCACCTACAGTGAAAATGGTATTTTCCTCGGCGAATCATGGTACACAACCATTATGAGAAATAATGCATCACATAACAATGATGATGGAGTGGAAATTGCACAAAACTCCAAATATACCCTTATTCAAAATAATTCGTTCTATCATAACGGCGCAGGTGTTTTTATTAACCATGCAACAAACAACACAATCGACCACAACATAATACAGGATAGCACGGCTTTTGGCATCCAGTTATTCGACCAGGCACACGACAACAGAATAACAAACAATACAATACAGGGAACAACAGGTGAGCAATACCCACAAGATGTAGATGGAGATGCAATCTGTTTATTTTATTACAGCAGCAATCCAATCTATCGCTGTCTCGTTGAAAACAACATCCTTAATGATAACCTGCGTGGGGTCACCTTACAACAAACATATCAAACCGTGATTAGACAAAATAACATCAGCAATTGCTCAGAAATAGGAATAAAAATATATTCCCCTTCAAATAATAACCAAATCTACCACAACAACATCTATTCAAATCTCATAAATGCGAATGATGGTGGAACAAACATCTGGGACGATGGATATCCCTCTGGGGGTAACTACTGGGGGAATTACACGGGTTTCGATTTATTCTCAGGTCCTGGACAAAATATCTCTGGATCAGATGGCATAGGTGATACACCCTACAATATCTTGGGGAAGACGCCGCCGAATCAAGATCGATATCCTTTCATGGTTCGCAATGGTTGGCTTCTGAACCGTCCACCAACACAACCAACTGATACCACATCCTGGCATATTTACCCCGGTGACTTGTATAAGGGAATCGGCGGATATCCAGGAAGGTATGGTGGACAGCCGGTTACGTATCAGAGCACCTCCACAGAAGCAGGCAGCGACCTGTACTTCAACTTTTCTTGGGGTGACGGCAATAACACTGTGGTTGGGCCTGTCTCTGGTTTCGCAAATGCAACCCATACATACGGTCACTGGGGAATGTACAACATTACCGTTACCGTGAAACACGGACCCAGCGGTATACCAAGCAACTCGTCCACAGCACGCACCGTGAACATGTATAAAGCCGGTGATATAAACTTAGATAACAGGGTTACGTTCGCGGATATAGACCCGTTCGTCGAAACACTGAGTGGTCATGCGGCCTATGCAGCTGCTCACCCGGACAAGTACTGGTTCACCGGAGACACGAACTTTAACCATGCGGTCACGTTCGCGGACATTGACCCGTTTGTTGCATTGATTGGAACGTAAATTTCCGTCTCGGTGATAGAGTACAACCCTACGCTCTGAAAACAAACTATATCAACCATCGTTCCTATTGCCTGCTTGGTATGACTGAACGTTCAAAGATCATCCGCGACCCTATTCATGGAAACATCAAATTCGATGGTTTTTTCATAGAGTTACTTGATACTCTAGAGATTCAACGATTATACAATATCAAGCAGCTGGGTTTTGCCCATTTGGTATTTCCTGGTGCGCATCATACAAGGCTCGAACATTCTTTTGGGGTTTATAATATTGCTTCGATGCTTGCAGAAATCCTTGAGTTGGAAGAACAGGAACGTGATCTGGTACGATGCGCAGCGCTCCTTCACGACATCGGCCATGGCCCTTTTTCCCATACACTTGAATCTATCTTGCTTGAGAAATTCGGGGTGGATCATGTTGATGTCACTGAGAAACTCATTTGTGGAGATTTCAATATTTTTGAGGATGGGGAACAACCATTTATACAAGCATCTTGTGTCCATGATCTGCTTGTTGAGCATGGTTTACCGATGAAGAGAATCGTGGATATTATCCGTGGGAAAACAGAAAATAAACCCTATTTAAGTCAGATGTTGAATAGTACTATTGATGCGGATCAGCTTGATTATTTGATGCGTGATGCGTATTATACGGGTGTTGCATATGGAACAATTGATATTGATCGGTTGTTGCAGACGGTCATTATTTTCAAGGAGAATCTCGCGGTCCAGCGAAAAGGTATAAGCGCGGTTGAAAATATTTTGAGGGCGCGTGGGCTGATGTATTCGTCGGTGTATTTTCATAAAACTGTTCGCATCGCAGAACTTATGTTATCTAAAGCATTTGAACTTCTTCCTGATCCTGAGCCGTTTGAGTTTTTCCGCATGACTGATCTGGAGATCCTCAGTGCACTCACGCAGAAAGGTTCGTATCAACATGAGATTGTTACTCGATTGAAGTATCGTACGTTGTTTAAACAGGCGCTTGCGCTTTCTACAGGGGATATTGATCATGCTGCATTCGAGGCACTGAGAAAATTAGAACATAGCGAAGCAAGACATGAGAAAGAACGAGAGTTTGAATCTATGTTTCATATCCCGAAGGGACATGTGATTATTGATATTCCTGCTTTGGAGTTGGAGCGGTCAGAACCGCGTATTCACAAAACCGATATCGGCGTAATTGACGATAATGAAGTAAAAACACTTGATGATTACACTCCGATCGCAAAGGCGATTCGCTCGCGGGCTGCGCCTGATTGGGTGATCATGGTTGTTACGGATGAGAAGTATCGTGATGAGGTCTCTAAAAAAGCACAAAAAATTCTTTTTGATTAGCTCTATTTTCTCCTGATTTTTTGTAATAAGGAGAGAATGGGGGAAAAATTGAAGGTGGTGAGGAGAGATTGTAAAAATATCTTTTTTTCTCCCCCATTCCTACCGATATATAAGAAGAATGAGTATATAAATTTTTTTATTTATATTATATCTATGTATAGAGCACTATTTTTATATAATAAAATAAAAAATAGGTTATATCTGCGTCTGTAGAAAAGCGATGAGGTCAGATAGTGTTGGATGCAGAGAATCGGGAGACGAGATGTAC
This sequence comes from Methanobacteriota archaeon, assembly GCA_903930505.1. The sequence goes on along the minus strand of CAIYYQ010000286.1, from coordinate 3,703 downwards.
CATGCGGCTAGAGTATTTGCGAACAGAAGTCGTTCTTCGTCATGAAATCCAAGGAGTTCAGCAAAGATGTCACCAGCATTCCATGCATCGCCTGCGCCAGTTGTTCTTTTTAGAGAGTGGACAGGAATTGCTGGTACTACGGTGCACGTGTCTGTTACGGTACAGGAAAAATTTGCGGTGTGAAGGTCAATTCGTGCATGCATCTGTTTTTTTAGAATGTGTGCAGCATCGAGGAGTGTTTCTTCGGTTGAAACTGAGGTACATCCACTGTATTGTCGTAGTTCATTTTCGTTAAGTCCGAATATGTCTAGTTCTTTTGTTGTTAGTACGGTTTTTTTTAACTCAGTGATTTCATTCTTGCGGAGGGTTGGGTCTCCCGAGTCAAAAAACGTTTTTTTGTTGTGTTTTTTCGCATGTTTGAATACGTCTTGTGCAAGTTTTGTGCCTTGGTGGTTGAGCGTCCAGTTGACGACGCCGACAAGATCTGCGGAGGCGATGAGGTCATGGTCTTGTTCGTCTAGTGTGTTAAATGAGAAATCTGCTACAGATCCGGTGTCACCTATCATCACGTTTACATGGTTTTTTCCGAACTCCATAGCTGTCGTAATCGCTAGTTTTCCATCGGTTTTAACATGGGTGAGGTCGACTCCGTGTTTTCCTAAGAAAAACTGCAGGAGGTGAGCTCCTAAGGGGTCGGTTCTGCAGATCAGATGGGTTTTGATGCCTAGTCGTGTGAGTGCGAGAGCTGTGTTTGCTGCGTTTCCTCCTTGTTGTATTCGTTGGGGTATTCCTGGGAGGTTTCCGCCACCTTGGTTAACGATCTGTTTCATATCTGTTGTTGTTTTTTTATATTCATCGAGGATGAGGAAATGGTCGACGAAAAAATCTGGGAGAAGCACAACATGTATTTCTCTCAAGGTATTTTTTTGTATCTGGGTGAGTTGGTTCAGGACTTGTTTTTTGAGTGATATGCTGAGTGGTTCCATAGTGATTATGGTATGGAAAAGCCGCTATATAGCATTGCACTCTTTGTTTGTGGTTACCAGATATTAGACACATGCTAGCAAGCCATCAATTATTTAGAAAATTATATATATAAGGACCTACACATAGTATTGGGCAAGTTTTAAGAAAAAAGGATTGTGAACAACTATGACCATCATCACTTTAGATGATCTTTCAAAAGCAATTGCAAACCGCGTAGGCATTGATCTTGAAGAAGCACGACGAGACGCAGGATTCGTCATGGATATCTTCGGGTTCGACGACCGCGTCATCGATAACGTGCTCGATCCAGAGGATAGACAGCTGTTCTACATCCTCGAAGAAGAAGGTATGCTCACCACCGAACGAGAGGAAACAACCCTCTACGACGGCAGGGAATGGCGAACCCACTACTGGAAACTCAGAAAAGACGTCATCGTTCGATACTCACAAGAAGCAAAGAAAGTACAAAGTCTTCCCTTCGACCGACAACCCGTAAACGTCTCTGATGAAGACATTTACAACAACCTTGATGAAATTCAGTGGACGACGCGAAAAGCAGAAGAAGCTTAATCATCTTTTTTTTCTTTATTTTCTATCCCTATTTCGGTTCATACTAACTCTTTTTTATATGTGTTGATAAGTTTAATATAGACATGATAGTTTTCCCTGCCTGAAGAAGCAAAAAAAATACTGAAGTGGATGAGAATATGGCAAAAAGAAAAAGTATCATAAGCTCAGAATCAGTAACAGAAGGACACCCAGATAAAATGTGTGATCTCATCTCTGATGCAGTCCTTGATGAGGCACTCAGACAAGACAAAAACTCAAGGGTTGCTGTTGAAACCGGAACCAAGAACGGTGGCGTCATGGTGTTTGGGGAAATGACCACAAACGGCTACATTGACATCCCTCATGTAGTAAGAGACACCATTAAAGGAATTGGATACACAAAATCCGAGTACGGTATCGAATGGGAAACCTGTTCGGTTTGGGTCCAAATCACAGAACAAAGCCCGGATATCTCTCAGGGGGTTTCTGAGGGAAAAGGCCTCTACAAAGAACAAGGTGCAGGAGACCAAGGGATGATGTACGGGTTTGCTTGTACAGAAACAAAAGAACTCATGCCGCTCCCGATTTCCCTTGCGCATAAACTCACGAAAAAATTATCAGAATTACGGAAAAATGGGACGATATCATATTTTCGGCCGGATGGAAAATCCCAGGTTTCCATTGAATACGATGAAAAAGGAAAACCAGTGCGTGCGGATACAATTGTTGTTTCAACCCAGCATGATCCCGGAGTGTCCCATGACCGGATTGAAAAAGATGTAATCGCATCAGTGATTAAACCCGTGTGCAAAGAATGGATCGATAAAGATACCGTGTTTCATGTGAACCCAACCGGGTTGTTTATCAGAGGAGGACCGTATGCAGATGCAGGATTAACTGGAAGAAAAATTATCGTTGATACCTACGGTGGTGTCGGACGACATGGCGGTGGTGCGTTCTCCGGGAAAGACCCGACAAAGGTTGATCGCAGCGCAGCCTATGCAACCAGGTATATTGCAAAGAATCTTGTTGCTGCAGGAATAGCGGATAAATGTGAAATCCAATTTGCGTATGCGATTGGGGTCGCTGAACCGGTGTCGATTAACATTGATTGTTTTGGGACGAATAAACTCCCGCTTGATGATATTGAAAAACTTGTTCGAGAGTTTTTCCCGACAAAACCAGCTGATATCATTAAAGCATTAGATTTACGCAGACCGATATATAAGAAAACCGCTGCATATGGTCATTTCGGAAGAGAAGACCCTGATTTCACTTGGGAAAAAACAGATCGAGTGAAACTGTTAAAACAAGAAGGAAAACTTAAATAATTTTTTCTTCTTTTTTCATCTTTTTTTTCTTTGCGTTAGGTTAAAGTAGAAGAAATATGATGTAAATTTTGTGAGGGAGAAATATACAACAACAAAACATCTGTGCATCCTACCTGTTGCTCTTGGTTCTTTTATTGTAATTGTTCTTGTTTTATATTCAGGGTGTGTTTCGCTTACGAACGCTTATGTTTCTGACAAGGTGTTGACTGATGGTTGGTACGAGGACATCGCAAACCGGGATAGTGGTACGCAGTTTCTAGGATTTGAACGATGGGTTAGTTCAACGTATACCACAAATGATACCGAATATCCTGCGTTTCTCACGGTTATGACAATGAAGACACTTGTGGTACTGGATAATGAAGAACTTCAGGGGAAAATCAGGGATATTATTAATATAACAATTCCGCAAACCATTTCTATTAATGACGGTACAAAACAAACAGGTGGGCGTTATATCCTAAGAGCGCATCAAACCATGTATATGGTCTACGATGGAGTAGATATTCAGGCGAATATCTCAAAGAATGTGAAAATCATTGGTGAAGCATGGAACTGTCAAACCTCAGGTACTTCTATTGTTTGTATTGGTGTTGCGTACATCACAAATATGGTGGAGAACACATCTGTTGAACAAACGAGAAATTGGAAGAAAATCGTGATGGATGACATCGGTTCTGTCGAGAAATATACCGGTGAAACTGGTTTGATTGCAAATGTCATCTGCCATTAAGTTTGGTTAGACGACGCCCGTGATTTTCGCTAGTTTCTTCGCAGCATCGACCGTAAGTCCTTGTTCTCCCAGGATGGAGTATCGATCTGGTCGCATCTCCTGG
>CAIYYQ010000285.1 GCA_903930505.1 Methanobacteriota archaeon | reverse complement strand
CTTTGGTTTGGTTTTGGGCAAGAAATCATTCCATCATATCTGTCGGTGAAACGGTTTGAAACTGTATCTGATCTTCTTGAATTTGTAACGACAAAAGAATTGCGGAAATATGATGGGATTATTGTGTGTGCTGCGATTGCTGATTATATTCCCGAGAAACACAAAGGGAAAATTCCTTCAGGAAAAGAGAAACTATTGCTTGAATTGTCTCCCGCACCAAAAGTTATTTCAAAGATTCGAAAGTGCGTTCCAAAAGCTGTTCTTATTGGGTTTAAAGTTGAATCAAAAAAAGAGAAAGCGATTGAGCGAGCTGTTGAACTTCTGAATAAAAATAAATTGGATTTTGTGATTGCGAATACATTGTCTGCGTTTGGGAGTACTGATAGTGAAATCTGGATTGTAAACAAGAAGGAAAAAGTTGTTCATAAGGAAGGAACTAAGGATGTTTTGGCTGATGCGATTCTTGATTTAATGTGTTGATGGAGTCATGGTTCTGATGAAGGCGGTTGCATTTGCACCTGGGCATATCTCTGGTTTTTTTGAGCCGTTTTATCATCCTGCGAGTCTGCAGCGTTCTGGTTCTCGTGGTGCCGGGGTATCTGTTTCTCTTGGGGCAACCTCGGAGGTTGTGGTAAAACCTGCAACAGTACAGTGTATTGATGTGTGTATTAATGGGAAAAAATCTTCTACACCGGTGACTCGTTTTGCGTTGCAGTCGTTACTTCAGGATGCATTGGTATCGGTTTCAGTAAATACGTGTCTTGATCTTCCTGTTGCTCAGGGGTTTGGGATGAGTGCTGCAGGTGCGTTGAGTGCATCATTAGCGCTTGCGAATATTTTGAAGATTCCTTCAGCACAGGCATTGACGGCTGCGCATTGTGCTGAGGTGCAGCTTCGTACTGGTCTTGGTGATGTGATTGCGAGTAGTTTTGGTGGAATTGAGATCCGCAGACAACCTGGTCTTCCTCCCTGGGGAATGATTGAGCATATCCCGGGAAAATATGACGTTGTGTTGTGTGTGATTGGGAAAAAGATGGAGACAAAAAAGGTTCTTTCGGATACAAAAAAACTTGAGGATATTACGCAGGAAGGAAAGTATTGTGTAAAGAAATTGTTAGAAAGACCGTCGATTGAACAGTTGTTTTCGTTGTCGCAACATTTCACAAAAAAAATAGGTCTTGCTGATCCAAAGGTGCTTGAGGCGATTGACGCAGTGCGATATCAAGGGATGGCTAGTATGTGTATGCTAGGGAATTCTGTGTTTGCTGTTGGAAGTACATCCCAACTAAAACATATTCTTTCTTTATTTGGGAAAACCGTAGTGTGTACGGTTGACGTATACGGCGCACGTATTTTGTAAATCAATGAAGAACAAATCTCCTTCGGGGAAATTTAACTATCTTGAATCTCCATTTTTAACTTGACCGGTCAATCATTTAAAAAAATATACTTACGTAGCAGATAATCTATACTTTATATTACGGTAAAAAAGATCAGATCGCAATCCAAAATTGGTCGAAAGTGCGGCATGAATGCCATTTTTTTGTTTTGACATTATGACATGATATAAGTGACG
>CAIYYQ010000284.1 GCA_903930505.1 Methanobacteriota archaeon | reverse complement strand
TCTGTCTGCATGCAGGTCCCCCAGCGACCTTAAAGAGCAACGTTGAGGATTTCCTCAAAAAATGGACAGATAATCCACTGACGCTCAAAAAACCCTACGAAAAAGATGGCAGAATCTACGTAGAAAGAAAACGCAAATATACAGATATTAAAAAACTACTTACAAAGGAAATAAACGAGCTAAGCCTTGGAAAACATGTGACGCAGATGATGAAAAAAGGATACATAATATTAGAACAAAAAGATTTACTTATCCCAAATCTTATGCTGTTCTGGACCCTTTATCTTGACGGGAAACGACCATGGGAACGATAAACTGAAACATTTTAGAAAGCTCCAATAGCAATATTTTTAATCGATGAAGTGATTGTGTATATGTAATTACATATGCAGGCAGATGGGATGAACCGAAAAATAACCGTAGGTGTACTTACCGTTCTGATACTCGTCAATGTACTGACATCACTGTCGTATGAAATTAAAGGTAGTTCTAGTCAAAGGGAATTCATTGTTGATAATGATTTCAATGAAACCAATGCAGGACCTAAGTGGCATATAGATTATTTTGCCGCAATCCAAGAAGCAATTGATAATGCATCTTCAGGGGATAAAATCATGGTTAACGCAGGAACATACACAGAATGTCTTACAATCAACAAAAAAATTGATCTTTTTGGAGAAAATAGAACCAGAACTATAATAAACGGGAACCTAACCGGCAATGTGATTACAATCTCTGCTGATTTTGTTAACATCAGCTCTTTTACTATACAAAACAGTTCGAGAAACGAGACCAACGCGGTTATAAAAATACTCGCAGATCATGTGATTATCATCGACAATGATATCAAAGAAGGATATCGCGGAATATCGTTAGAAAATTGTGATGATGCATTGATATATCTCAATATTATTGAAATGAATGATGGGGATGGAATCTTGGGAAACCAATCGAACTTCAACGATATCACGTACAATACGATAACAGATAATATAAATGGCGTTTTATTTTTTTCTAGCGATGAGAACACTTTAGAGCATAACATCATCGAAAATAATAATGCGAATGGCGTTTTCCTTAATGCAACATGTGACACCAACACACTTACAAATAACATAATTTCAACGAACAATCAAAACGGAATTTTCCTCTTAGATCACTGTGCATTTAATACCATTTCCAATAACGATATAAAAAACAATATTCGAACAGGAGTACGCATTGAAAATTCAAGCGATAACAACCTCAGTACGAACCAGATACAAAACAACATTGAATACGGCGTCCGTATCATGGGTTCAACCAACATTCTCTGGGAGAATACCATGCGTTCAAATCAACATGGCGTTTTTCTCTTCGCAGATGACAACACGCTGATAAAAGGAAATATAATCTACAGTAACAGCTTCGAAGGGATACTCTCACAGAACTCCACCTCAGACATCATCAGGGAAAACACGATTAGAAGGAATTCACGATACGGGATCTCATTGAATTACTTCGCCATCAACAACCTGATTTACAACAACATATTCACAGAAAATATCCAGCAGAATGCAATCGAGAAAAGACCCGATAGTCTGAACCAGTGGAACGTCTCAAAAATCACAGGGTCAAATATCATCGGCGGCGGTTACCTTGGGGGAAACTACTGGGATGATTACACAGGTCCAGATAATGACAGCGATGGCCTAGGAAACACATCGTATCTCATCTTTGGAAGCAAATATGATTATTTACCACTGATCGACATCAGTCCTCCTGTCATCACCAGCGTCTCGCGAAGCCCAAGCGTGCAAACAACACAAGACTACGTGACGATCTCAGCACAAGTTACCGATGATCTTCATCTTGCTGATGTACGACTTATTATAATGGATCCTAATCAACAAACAACAAATTTTTCTATAAAACAGAATAAAACCGGTGATGTGTATAGTTCTCAAAATCAATATTCCGTTGTTGGAACGTATACATTTCATATCGGTGCAACTGACTCCAGAAATTGGGCTTCTTCATCGAACTATACGTTTATCATACAACAAGGCGTCCCACCAACAATCGTAGACAACTCACCCACAACAGGATCACCAAACAGAAGCTTTGTCTTTAACGCAACAATCACAGATGACACCGATGGCCCATCGACGCTTACCGTGAAAGTACAATGGCATCATGGAAGTTACAGTGGGAATTATTCGATGGTAAATGTGAGGGGAAATTATTTTGAAATGGGTGTACACCTCGATAAAAGCATCGAAGATTTAACCTACAACATTTATGCCTGTGACCAATGGGGAAACGCAGTCGTCACTACACAGAAAACTGTAAAAGTCATTGACACAGAACCTCCATCCATCGCAATAAATAAGTACGGCTCATCATCCGATGATTTACCAAATAGTTTTACGTTTGGCGCCACCATAACCGACAATGTTGATGTTACAAATGTTACCATAGAATATTGGTACAGCGGAAGTGAACATTTCACGGTTCCAATGGACCAACAAGGAAACTACTACCAAAAAGTCATCATCCCTGAAGGAAACCCAGAGAATGTTTCTTGTATCATCTTTGCAGCTGATTCCGCAGGGAATACGAATAACACGAAAAAACCATTTGCGATCATGAACGATGCTCCGTATCGCGGTGTAGTAACAATACCATTGATGTTTAATGCAAGTAAAAGTTTTGATCTCGACGGCAGTATTGTATCGTACGACTGGGTGTTTGGCGATGGAACGACAGGAACCGGCGTTGCGCCAACACATACGTATCTTGCCAGCGGAAATTATACAATAACCCTCACCATTACTGATAACGATGGGAATGCCGGTAATACTAGCACATGGACACGAATTAACATTCTAATAAAAAAAGAGACGTCACAAACAATTCTCAATAAAATAAAACAGGATTATGGAGTAACCTTGAGTGATGTATTTTACAGCTATGATTTAGATGGAGATAGCATTGTTGATACGTTTGTTGACCCAAATAATGTTCTTAATGCAGTCCATGAAGGGTTTGTAAACATCAGTGGAAATGTTGTATTCCTCATCTCAGTAAATGATACTGCGATACCTGAATTTTTGTGGAATTCTACTACTGATAAAATTTTTCCCATCACCCATAAAATCGGCGTGGTAAATAACACAATCAAAGACGAAGAACATTACAACGCAACAATCTATATTCTGGTGAATAAAACAAACGGATGGATGTGCTTGGAAGCACCAGATACCTATCCCACTGCGAAGCTCGTTGTGTACGTAGGAGATAAAACAATTGCTACTGATAGAATTTGGCGGAAAAATAACAACATATACTTACTTGATGACCCCGATACAGAATACCGGTTTTTCTATGAAAATTATTACCAACCACCAGTCCTCGAACAACCTGTATTTCAACCAGTAGATGGCGGAGTGATTAACGAAGAACACCCAACACTCATTATCACCTACAATGTTGCGGTCACCATCAAAGATGCAGCTTTTGGTGATCTTATTCTCACTGAAAATGATTTCACTACAACCGATAATCAGGTATTTACCTATACACCACCAGGATACCTTGAGGATAAAACCTATGAGTTTACGATTTTTGTCGAAGATGAACAAGGACATTTCCTGGAATCAAATGTAATCTTTTTCTATTTCTCATATACAACCGCACAAACAGAAACAGGAGGGCTTCCCCTGATGTGGATCAGCGGAGGAATCATCGCAATCGTAGGTTGTGTTATTGTGTTGATACTGCGTAGGAAACATATCACCCTTGATTTCGTCTATATGAAAAACAAGAAAATTGCGTTATTCCCAAAACCTTTGGTGATCGGAGCAGTCAGCATTAAAATCGATGATGAGCGAATCAGTAGAGCCGAGTTCTATGTTGATGGGACATTAAAAGAAACCCTTACTGCGCCACCATATTATTGGAAATGGGATGAACGTACAGTAATGAAACATGCACTTGAGACAAAAATCTATGATACAGAAGGTAACAGTAGCTCCAGCGGATCATTTGAAGTGTTGGTCTTTAACCCCATTGGTCCATTAAGCACGAAGAACCGGTAAATGAATCGTAAACGTACTTCCTTTTCCACTCTCGCTTTTTACCGAGATATCACCAGAATGCCTCCGTGCGATCTCTCGCGAAATAAACAACCCAAGTCCAGCTCCTTCGTTTTTACGGTCTGGACCCGTATACACCTGATAAAATTTACTAAACAGTTTTTTTACTTCATCTTGTGAAATACCAATTCCCGTATCCTCAACAGAAATCAACAACATGT
>CAIYYQ010000283.1 GCA_903930505.1 Methanobacteriota archaeon | reverse complement strand
GCGAAACATCTCCTATGGTCAAAATTTAGCTATTATAGATTCACATGTTATGGATTATATGATCTTAATGAATTTAAATGGGTATACTATTAAGCGCCATAATATGTCAAAAAAACAATATTTAACTAATGAAAAAATTTTAGTATCGTATGCAGAATCATTGAACAGAAATCTTTCATCTTTGGATATCGCTATTTGGGTTGTAATGCGTGTTCTGAAAAAGGAGGTTGTCTCATGACCTTTGTAACCTTGGTTTCAGGAGGAATAGATTCTTTAGTTATGACAAAAATAATTGAAAATGATGGAGAAAAACAAGTTACATTATTCATTGATTATGGTCAATTGGCTAGCGAACGGGAATGGACAGCTTGTAAACACATTTTTAAGGAGTGTAAATTACCCGAACCAGTAAAGGTTGACTTACATGGTTACGGACAATTAATGCCGGTTGGGATTACAGATCCAAAAAAAGATATTAAATCTGAGGCTTTTTTACCTGGCAGAAATTTATTATTTCTTGTCGTAGGTTCCTCATATGCATGTTATATTGGTGCGGATAAAGTAGCGATTGGTTTACTAACTGAAAAATATCATCTTTTTCCAGATCAAACAGAAAAATCAATTGTAGATACTAATTTTGCGATTAATGAATCACTAAACACCAATATCTCGCTTGTTACTCCTCTAATAAATTTTACAAAAAGCGATGTAATTAAACTTGCCAAACACTATAAATTACCGATAGAAAAAACATACTCTTGTCATTCTGGTAAAGAAAAATACTGTGGTGAATGCATTTCATGTAAAGAAATCTTAAACGCATACGAAGGAGATACGCTTCCTCAGTTTAAACATGGAGGCAATTGACATGGGTGGAGGCGGTGGAGGTGGATACAGCACGGGTTATGGGGGAGTTGACAATATTGAACGATTAGAGGGGATTGCTAGAGGCGCACTTCATAGAGAAACGCCCCCAATTAGAAGAAGAGTTTATATTAGTTTTAGAAGTGAAGACTTAGGTGTAGCCAATTTATTTCGCGGGCAAGCAAAAAATGAATATTCTGACCTTGAATTCATTGATTTCTCACTCAAAGTTCCATTCGATAGTGAAAATGCTGAATATATAAAAAGAGGTATTGGGGAAAGAATAACGCAATCTTCAGTTACTGTTGTATTAGTTACTGATTCGACACATCAAAGCAGATGGGTTAACTGGGAAATTGAAGAAAGTTTAAGATTAAATAAAGGAGTAGTTGTAATTGATCACAGAAGCAACCAAGCGAGTAGAATGCCATCAGCTGTTAGCGAGAACACTGATCGAGTAAAAGTTGTTTCATGGAACCATGAAGACATTAACAATGCTATTAATGAAGCGGCTGAAGATAGATGATCTATCTAAAAATACTCTTCCAATACTCGAATCTTTTCATTAATACCAACTCAACATCTGTTTTTTTCGTATTCCCCACCGCCTACCCAAACATAATCTCCTTATGATTTCCCATTCCAAACTGATTGGTTATCTTGCTTATCATTTCATCGGTATCTCCCGCCGTATTTTCAATATAGGAAAACATCAGATCATTCCAAAACCGATCTAAATCCCGATACGACATGTTTTCCGTATTCAGTGCTAACTCTCTGCTCGTAATCTCAATGTTCACATGCTGCCGTACCTGCGTGATCTTGTCCTTGAAAAAGATCATGCGATCCTCAAAAGCAGGTAATTCAAACTCAACAAGGACAAAACGATCAAGCAAGGTCTGACCAAATCGACTCAAATCATTGATCGCAAAAATAAAGATAGATTGAATATCCTGCCCATCACCACCATCCATACATCGATGCAATTCTCCAAGGATGGGATTATCCACCCCAAATCTCGGGTTTCCGAAGAGTTTTTCTGCCTCGTCGATAAAAATAATGCAGTTCCTATAGCGTTTCGCCATATCGGTGATCATCCCAATTGATCGCAAAGCGTCTCCTCTCTGTAAGGTTCTCCCTTCGATATTGATCAATGGAAAACCAATTTCACCGGCAAGAGCCCGGGCCATAAATGACTTCCCAGTTCCTGGAAGGCCATAGAACATCAAGAGATTCCCCCGACGTATTTTCAACTGGTCACAAAGAGCGTCGTTCTTGTACAACTGAATAAGCCTCTTCACAATCGTTATCGCCTTCGCTTTCCCGATAACGTCTTTGAGGCCAACATCAACAGCGTTTTCCACCTTATAACCGTACAGTTGTGTAGGCCGATACGTCCTTAACGCTTGTTTCAATGAATTCATCGTTATCCTGTTGTTTCCCAACCGGTACGCGAGTTTTATCACCTCAGGCAAATCCCGATAGTTGTACCCAATGGAATTCTTGGAGGCGAACCCACGCATCGATCTCGTCAAATGATCATGAAAACAGGTATCAAGGAACTTCAATTTGTTTTGATTGGTTGGAATTTCAATGCGGATTTTCACCTCGATCCTGTCCATCATCCGTTCATCTAGAGTTTTCATCGTGTTCATGGTTGCAATAAGCAGTTTATCAGGGTTCTTCTTGACGAGTTCGAGTATTTCCATGAATGCTCTTGTGTCATCAGGATTAAAAATTATTTGACCTCGTGATAGCAGATAGCCAAGATCATCAAAAAACAAGACTTGTCGTCCCTCTTTTTTTGCTTTATTGAGGAGTTCTTTGAATCCCGGGTAGCGTATCCCCTGAAAAAATGAGAAATCAGTACATGACATATAGAGAATTTGGATATTGAATACCTGCAGAAGTTTTTCTGTGAGGTATGTTTTTCCTATCCCTGGATCACCATATAAAAGAAAGCTTCTGCTAGAGATCTTTGGATCATGTTTGCCCTGAAAATATTCAAGGATGAACTCCATATTCTTTTTATTAATCTCACTAAAGGAAGAGTTATTGAGAATTACTTTGAACTCCTTCATTTTTACACGATCGATTATATCCACATCTTTTAAATGAGGTGATTTTTTCTGTGACATGGTTTTCACGTTGCTTTGAATTGTACATCGTTATATAAACGTTTCTACTAATTAATATACAAATATACTTTTTATATTAAAATATGAAAAAGAGTGGATAACCTTATTAATGAATACCTGCTATCTCCATGCAAGTATGGCAAAAGTCCTCATTGCAACTCTCTACTCACCGGATCCAGTTCTCCTGGCAGCTAACAGGTTGGGACCAGATCGGCTGATACTTTTATTAGACGAAACGGATCGAAAAACTCAAGAGCAAAGTTACAAACTAATCCAAGAATCACTCGGTCGAGTCGTCGATGTTAAACAAGTTGAAACCGAAGCATATGACATCGTGAAAGTTGCAGAAAAATGTGTAGGAATAATAGACATGCAACCAAAAAACGACGATATCTACATCAACATCACATCAGGGAGAAAAACAAAAGCACTCGGGCTCCTCTTTGCAGCATACGCACGAAGCGACCGTGTGAAAAAGATTGCATACAACCCAGAAGAGGACAAAAATGCAGTAGTCTGGCTGCCAAAAATGTCTTTTAAATTAACAGAAAGCCAAAAGAAAGTCCTATCCGTGATCGGTAAAAAAGATTATACCAACGCCTCGCTCACCGATCTTGCTGGTGTAGTTGGCATATCGCGTGCGATGCTTTATAGAAACATCGATGAACTGCGAGACATGGGATATATATCAACGGAAGAAGGACTTGTATTGACTGATGCAGGGAAGATTGCAAGGTTGTAATATACTCTCCTAGAATTTTTAATAGTTTTTTAGCTTTAAACCTAACAAATTATAACTTCTTGTAGTGATGGTATATCGCCAACACGCTTATTGATATCAGCAAAAATAACATTGTTTTCTAGTTCTTTTAATCGAGATAGAATATCTTTATACCTAGAGTCAAGTTCTGTCTTAACGCTATAGAAATCAGATACTAATACAATTTTAGTTTGATTATCAACCTTAAAATCTTCTTCAGTTGTAAATTCATGATTATCATAACGCTGATGATCTTGAACAGCGGGTCCATGAATACGACAACACATCCCATCACTACGAGCACTAATCATCTTTTCAAAATCATCTTTTTCAATTTCGAGATCTGATTTAGGATATCCCTTCATCGTACCCCATTTTACTTCTATCAGATATTCAACTCTACTCCCATTCGTAACTATTACATCGGGCTGCTTCACTTTTTTAGCATTTTTACCTTCTGAAAATTGCCAAAGATTAATACTCCAGAACTCTTCACCGCTTTCCTCTTCTCTTTTTCGATAGGGTATTCCTTGCTTTCCGGTTCCATAGGTAGCAACATATACGTGATAATTTTCACATTTCTTCTTTATCATATTTTTTATATCTAAACATATTTGTATATGTTTTTCAGCCATTTTTCTTGAATTATCGTTCGTTTCTTTTTTATTTTTTACCATTTCAATTCCTCCTAAAATACTTCTTATTCTCTTTAATCTCCCGTCCTTCCTCATGAATCGCTGTCGTCCACGTATCCGCAAACGTCAGAAGCAAGGTCAACGGACATTCTTTATGAGCAATAGCTCTGTTCTCCAGGATATATTGACCATCGTGATACAATATTGCCTGCGCCTCCTCGTCACTTAGCGGAATATACTTTGAAACAAGGTACAGACTTCTCTGCGCGATCTGCATCTCAACCTGATCCTCATTATATTTGAATCGATTGCCATCTTTGAGATATCTGGGGGCATGCGGCATACCGATTTTTCCTACATCGTGAAACAAAGCGACAAGAACACAGCTCTCTTCCGATAATTTTGGAGCCATGAATTCTCGCAGCTGCAGAAGAGTCTTCGTCACACCAACCGAATGTTTTAACAATCCTTTCTCTTCGCTGAGATGATACTTCGTGCTCGCTGGGGACGAGAGCCACGTCGTCTTCGTCTCCAAAAAGACGACAAACTCGTCGAAATCTTTTTTCCGTTCGACAACCTTTGCTTTCAACTGGGAATACTCTTTTTCAAGTGACATGTTCCGCCAACCTCTTCAGTTTAACATCAAACCTGGGAAGACACCGATCAAACACATCGTCGATATCTTTCTTCTCCATTAATAAGAGCTCATAACAGAGTACGATCAAATCAGCGGTCTCAATTGTCCAATGATCATCGCTCCTGTTGTACCGTTCTTCTATCTCTTCTATATGTGCCTTCATCATATCAAGAATTTTCTGCTTGTCATTCTTGTTGATTTTTTCTGATAACTCAGTGATCTCTAAAAGTTTTGTTTTGAATTCCGGATTCATCGTTTTCATTGAATACTCCCATTTATTGTTAATGATAAAGTTCTTTATAAATAATCGGTGCCAATGATTCGTTCGTAGCATTCTCTCGCGGACATTTTACCACGATGGATTTATATACAAACATTGACAAATAGTATCA
This sequence comes from Methanobacteriota archaeon, assembly GCA_903930505.1. Next base: position 3,774 of record CAIYYQ010000283.1, on the reverse strand, counting down.
TTGTTTGGGACAGATATGAAAACAAATAGTCTGGATCGGCTGATCGGTACATACTGTAAAATCGTTATGAAAGAACCAGGGGAAGAAAAAGCTCGTGTGGTTAGTGGGATGTTGCGAGAGATTGATCACGATTCACAGTTTATCATTGTTGAATCCCATGATGGTGTCGGGTGTTTGAATATCAATGCGATCGTGGCAATAAAACCAAAACATTGAAGTTATTTTTTTAAGAGAGAAAACTTATTTTTCAAAGAACGATAATTGCTACTGGAGGGTATGTAATTTCCTTTAGAAAATCTGTTTTTCAGTGCACGTACATCGATAATGAAATCCAGATGGCGTGTGACAAATGTTACAAAAATTATCTTTTTACATACATTTAAATCTGTGTTCCCGGATTCCTACAGAATTAAGGGAGGCAAACGAATGGATAAAAATTCACCGTATCGGAAATGGTTTGTTTTAGTAATAGCATTTTTGTTTTTAGGAACCAATGTTCTTTCGTTCACGGGAAGTTCTGGAAAACAAAAAGAATTGATGAATACTGCAACTTCTTTTGAAATCCCTACAAACAGTGAGTCTCAACCAGCGAATCAAGAGAATTTATTGGATCCAGAACCATGGTGGGATTCAAATTGGAGTTACTGTAAGAAAATTATAATCGATCATAATAGAGTTGCATCTGATCTCTTCAACTTCCCAGTTTTAATCCTTAATACTTCCACGGATTTCACAGCACATGCACAATCCAATGGCAACGACTTCGTCTTTGTTGATGCCACAAATACTACTCAATATGCTCATGAAATCGAATCCTATGATAGTGCTTCAGGTAAACTTATTGCTTGGGTTAACATCCCAAGTTTATCTTCAACAGATGATACAGTCTTATATCTCTATTATGGAAACCCAAGTTGTAGTAGCCAGCAATCCACCCAACAAGTTTGGGATCAAAACTATGTCATGGTTCAACATCTTAAGGAAATCTCAGGAATTCACCAGGATAGTACTTCTTACAATAACGATGGTACTCCTAATGGAGGGGTAACACAACACGCTGATGGAATCATTAATAGTGCGGATAGTTTTGATGGGGTAGATGATTATATTGATTGCGGAAATGATGAAAGTTTACATGTTTCAAATTATACATTAACCGCGTGGATTTACCCAGAGGAATTAGGCAGTGAATATAGAATTATTTCTAATGGTGGATTTAGTAATTACCAAGGTGCTGTCGATTTTGTAATCGATAGCAACAATAAACTCACGATTTTAAATCAAGATGGATCAGGACAAGACGTTTATCGTTCCGATTCAACTACATTATTTGCTCTTAATCAATGGGCACATGTAGCTGTGACATATAGCACAAATGACAATCTACCACATTTATACGTAAATGGAATAGAAGTGAGCGGGACATTTGACGATAGTGTTTCAACGATGAGGATACCAAATCAAAATCCATCTTGGAATATGCATATAGGGACTACGGGCTATCCTACAACAAGATTTTTCAATGGTCTTATCGATGAAATCGGTATTTCTAAAATAGCAAGAAGTTCCGGATGGATAAATACATTGTATCAAAACCAAAACGACCCCGTCTCTTTTATAACCTTTGGAGCAGAAAAATCACAATTACCAAATCAACCACCACAAGCAAACTTCATCTACACACCAGAAAATCCAACAACATCAGATGTCATTACATTTACCGATACATCCACTGATGCCGATGGAACAATTACTTCGTGGAACTGGGATTTCTGTGACGGGAATACCTCCATATTACAAAACCCGACTCATCAATATTTTACCGTTGGAACCTACAATGTTACTCTCACAGTAACCGACAACGATAACGCTTTTGATTCTATAGTGAAAACAATAATTGTGACAGAGGCTGGTTCTCCGGAGAATTGGACTGAAATGCAAAAGCTTCTAGCCTCAGACGGAGCAACAAGTGACCTTTTTGGCTGTTCTGTTTCTCTTGATGGTAATACCGCTCTCATCGGAGCATACCAGGATGATGACAACGGGGAAGGTTCCGGGTCGGCGTATGTGTTTACCCGCACTGGCACCAATTGGACGCTACAGCAAAAGCTCCTCACCTCAGACGGCGAATCACATGATTATTTTGGCGTTTCTGTTTCTCTTGTTGGGGACACTGCCCTCATCGGAGCAATGGGAGAAAACCTTACAGGTTCGGCGTATGTGTTCATCCGCACCGGAACCACCTGGACACAACAAGCCAAACTCCTCGCCTCAGACGGCGCAACATGGGATTATTTTGGCTATTCTGTTTCTCTTTCTGGTGACACCGCCCTCATCGGAGCAGAGTTGGATGGTGATAACGGAGCTAATTCTGGTTCTGCATACGTGTTCGCCCGCACCGGAACCACCTGGACACAACAAGCCAAGCTTCTCGCCTCAGATGGCGAAACAAATGATGGATTTGGCATTTCTGTTTCTCTTTCTGGCGACACTGCCCTCATCGGAGCATACCTTGATCATGACAACGGAGCGTGGGCTGGGTCGGCGTACGTATTCACGCGTAACGGGACCACCTGGACACAACAAGCCGAACTACTCGCATCCGACGGCACATTCAATGATAGGTTTGGCTTCTCTGTTTCTCTTGCTGGTGACACTGCTCTCATAGGAGCATACTTTGATGATGATAACGGAGTCGATTCTGGGTCAGCGTACGTATTCACCCGCACCGGAACCACCTGGACGCAGCATCAAAAGCTTCTTGCTACAGACGGCGCAACTAGGGATTCTTTTGGCTACTCTGTTTCCCTTGATGGTGACACCGCCCTCATCGGAGCATACTATGATTATGACAACGGGGAAGGTTCCGGGTCGGCGTATGTGTTTACCCGCACTGGGACTACTTGGACGCAGCAGGCAAAGCTCCTCGCCTCAGACGGTGCAATAGGAGATTGTTTTGGCTATTCTGTTTCTCTTGATGGGGACACTGCCCTGATCGGAGCAGTTTATGATGATAACAACGAAGACGTTTCTGGTTCTGCGTATGTGTTCATAAAAGAAACTGAAAATCAACTACCGATTGCAAACTTCATCTATACACCAGAGAACCCAACAACAGTAGATTTGATTACATTCACCGATAGCTCATATGATACTGATGGAATTATTACTAATTGGTCATGGGACTTCGGAGACAGTAATGTTTCATACGCTCAGAACCCAATCCACCAATATATGAATCCAGGAACTTGCTCTGTAATTTTAACCGTTACTGATGATGACTTTGCAACAGATATTATTACCAAAGAAATTAATATCATCCTATCAATCCATAAACCGGTTCATAATCTAAATACATCAAAAGATTTCAGTACTATTCAAGCAGCGATCGATGATTCTGAAACACGAGATGGACATACAATTTATGTTGAATCGGGAATTTATCATGAACATGTTTGTATAAGTAAATCATTAAAATTAATTGGAGAAGATAGGACCACTACAATAATTGATGGTCAGAAAACACCTTATAAACCTGTTATAATAGCTGGAGGTAATGTTCTAATTAGTGACTTTACAATTTCAAATAGCACAGATGAATCGTATGCGTATCCTGGTATTTTATTAGGTAGTTTTGTGAATGTTCAAGATTGTAATATTAAGGATTGCGATACAGGAATTTATTCTGATAGAGGCGAAAATTCTTCAATCGTGAATTGTTCAATTTTTGATAATTGGAATCATGGGATTTTGCTTATGGGTTTAGGAAGTGAT
>CAIYYQ010000282.1 GCA_903930505.1 Methanobacteriota archaeon | reverse complement strand
CTTTTATTTCGTCGAGTTTTCCGGTTCCAATGTAGTAGTTTACATCAGGCATTGTTCGTTGTTGGATGAATTCTTTTACTACAGAGTATTCTAACGAATCTGCAAGTTGAATAATTTCTGCAGTATCAGATGAAAGGGAAATGATAATTGCGTTTTGTTTGGTTTCTGTCATTGTTTCTTAAACCACTTTAACGTGCTATAAAACCGTTGGATTGCTGTAATATTTCCGATGACTGCAAAGTAGATAAGCACGCATTCTAACACGGTTGTTTGCAGGGGGAGTTGAATTGAATAATGAAGGACGATATGTTGAACAATGGGGAAGATCATGAGAAGGGCGAGTCGGTCAGCTCGTCCAAGTAACCCTGAATAATCTCGTTTATGGCCGATTGCTTGTGCTTGTGTTCCCATGTAGCTTGTGAGAAGCATGCCTACTATGGCAAGAAGTCCGATACTTGGTCGAGACCATGCACTTAAAGCAAGGCCACCAACCATGAGTACATCTGCGTATCGATCAAGTGCATGGTCAAGGAAATCTCCTCGTAGCGAAGTTTTGTTTGTTAGTTTTGCAACCTTTCCATCGATTGCATCGAATAATCCGTTCAGAAAGACAAACAAGGCTGCAAAGAAAAGGTAGTAGTTTTGTAATTCTGATTCTTTGGAAGAAAAATAAAAAAATATGCCGGCAACACCAGCAAATATAAGTGCTAACCAGGTGAGAACGTCCGGGGGAACACGGGAAAATCGTTTTGCGATTAGAATAAGAATTGGATCAACGGAATCTCTTTTTTTGTCAAGAACCATTCTGTATCTCCTATGCTGAGGATCGGCCAAAGAGGTCTTCTGACCAATCAATCATTCCTATAGTATATTTTTTTATCGGTTGGAAGTTGTTTCGTATGATTTCTTCGATCGATGAGACAATTCTATCAACCGAGTGTTGCGTGGTATCAATCTCAAAAATGTTTTTTTCAGGATGACGGTCGACTGCTTCACAAAGAATTACGTCTAGCGCCTCTGCTTCGATATTTTCCTGAATTTTTCTCTGATTCCATTTTTTCTTTTGCAATCTTTTTTTCAGCTCATGTGGATGACAGCGTAGAAGAATAACATAATCAACTGAGAGCAGATGGGAGGCATGTCCTTCGAAAAACACAAGATCCCTGGTTTTGTATGTTTTTTTCACATAGCTATTCATTGCAGTCATGTCCATGAGTTTTGTCTTGCGTTTTTTATCAATTCCATCAAGGAATCCTTGTTCTTGTGCAAGAATATTCAGTCTAACGACGTGGTATCCTTTCTGTTCTAAAAGATCAGCTGTTGATGTTTTTCCAGTGCCGGGTGTCCCTGTTAATGCAACCAGCATGTTTTAGACCAACTCATGATAGTCATATCCTCGGAAGCCTTCTTTGAAGCAATAATGAAGTTCCTGGTAATCCTTGCGGAATTCTTGTATCGCAGATTTTACTTTCTTTGGGTCCTCGTTTTTCAACAAGACTCGTTTGTAAAAATCAGCTACTTCATCCATCTCATTTTCTTTCATTCCAATGCGGGTGAGCTCCGGTGTCCCAAGGCGAAGTCCAGATGGGTTCATTGGATCAGTATCACCAGGGATTGTGTTCATGTTTGTAACAATTCCTGCATCATTTAGTTTTTTTGCAGCGTCTTTTCCTTTTCCAGGTCCGATGGAAACGAGGACTTGATGGGATTTCGTAAAACCTAGTTTTTCTCCAAACACCTTGAATCCTTGTTCGTAGAGTGATTGGGCGAGTCGCTGTGCGTTGTTGATGGTTTGTTTGGCGTATGCTTCCCCAAATTCTAGATGTTCTGCGTATGCTATTGCTTTTGCAGCTACATGATGAAGATGATAGGAGGATGTTACACCAGGAAATACTCCGAAGCTGAGTTTTCTTAGAAATGATTTATCTTGCTCGGTCTCTCCTTTGTGATCAGAGACAATCATACCTCCTTGTGGTCCTGGGAGGGTTTTATGGGTGCTGCCGCTCATGACATCTGCTCCTTCTCGTAGTGGATCTTGGAATTGTTTACCTGCGATAAGACCAAGGACATGCGCAGCATCGTACACAAGATAGGCGCCAACTTCATGCGCTGCTTCTGCGAGTTCTTTTATTGGGCTGGGAAACAAAAACACGGATTGACCGTTGAGCGCAAGGGTTGGTTTGACTTGTCGTATGAGTTTTACTGCACCATCCACATCAATATTCATGATATCATTGTCAAAGGGATATGAGACTAGATTAATACCGCGAATTCCTGCGGCACCGAATTTCCCAAAGGAGATATGAGCACCATTGGCGAGATCCAGGACGACCGCAGTTTCATTTGGTTTGATGAGCGCTTTTAATATGGCGAGATTTGCTGTTGTCCCTGCAGTTGGTCGCACGTCAGCGTAGCTACAGCGGAAAAGTTTTTTTGCTAGTTCCATTGCTTTTTCTTCGACGAGATCAAAGTATTTGCATCCTTCATAGTATCTATTTCCTGGTGTTCCTTCAGCATATCGTCCATGAAAATCTGTGATCAGCATTTCTTTACACAGTGGAGAAAGAACGTTTTCACTTGCGATCATCGGAAGGGAATGCGCAAAAAATTCGTTGTTTTTCTTTGCTTGTGTTCTGATGTATTCAACTTCTTTGTACCAACTCATAGAAACCACAAGAAGCCAAATACATGATTCTCATAAAAAGCTAATGGACCCTAG
>CAIYYQ010000281.1 GCA_903930505.1 Methanobacteriota archaeon | reverse complement strand
GGGATTATATAAAGTATTTCACCGAGAAAATCTCTCAGATATTTTAAAAAAACGTGAGCAAACCTTTTTTACATCTTGTTGTGTTACCCTTTGCTAACCGAAGGGAGGAACGTTATGTCTGTTCTTGAAAATTTAGAACCAAAACTTGTCTGGAAGCATTTTGAAGAAATCACAAAAATCCCACGTTGCTCCAAACACGAAGAAAAAATCCGTGACTACATCATCAATTTCGCAAAAAAACAAAAACTTCCAATGAAAACCGATCACGTTGGAAACGTCGTTATATCAAAACCAGCAACCCCCGGGACAATAAACAAACCAACCATTATCCTGCAAGGCCACATGGACATGGTCTGCGAAAAAAACAGTGATGTAACATTTGATTTCTCAAAGGATCCAATTAAACTGAAACGTAATGGGGATATTCTCACCGCAGATGGGACAACCCTTGGTGCAGACAATGGAATAGGTTTGGCAATCAGCCTTGCTATCCTTGAAGATACAACCATAAAACACGGACCAATCGAGGCATTATTCACCGTCGATGAAGAAACCGGTCTTACCGGTGCATTTGCTATGAAACCGGATTTTATTACAGGAAAAACCATGCTGAACCTTGATAGCGAGGATTTCGGTGTGATTACTGTTGGTTGTGCAGGAGGAGGCGACTCAAAAATAGAGCTCCCCATCACCATGCAATCACCTCCAGTAGATATGCAAGGTCTCATGGTAAAAGTCTCTGGGTTACGCGGAGGACACTCCGGTGTTGACATCCATGAGCAACGAGGAAATGCGATAAAACTCCTTGCACGCATCCTATGGAAAGCCTCCCAGCACTATACGTTTCATATCTCTGACATGAAAGGCGGCGATAAACACAATGCAATCCCACGAGAAGCATATGCAACTCTTACTCTTAAAAAAACAGATAAAACCAAATTTATTGCTGATCTTAAAATTGAAGGAAAAAACATTCTGGATGAGATAAAACCTATTGATCCGAACTTCAAAGTAGATGTTGAAGAAAGCACAAAACCGCAGAAAGTAGTTGATTCATCATCGCAAAAAAAACTTTTAAGTCTCGTCTACGGCCTTCCGCACGGTGCGCATCAAATGAATTACGATATCAAAACGTTGGTAGAAACATCAACAAATCTTGCCACCATTGCCTTCAAAGACAACACTGTTGTGATTGGGATGAGTTCCAGAAGCCCGGTGAAATCGGAATTGCAGGACATGCGTGATCGCATCCATGCAATCGCATCATTAACTGGTGCAACGGTCACTGAACAGACCCCGTACCCTGGATGGAAACCAAATTTAAGTTCAAAGACCCTTGCGCTTTCTAAAAAAATCTTTAAAGAGATGTACAACCAAGATGCAAAGGTGGAAGCCATTCATGCGGGACTTGAAACCGGAATCATTGGTGAAAAATTCCCTGGGATGGACATGGTCTCCATTGGTCCTACGTTGAAATATCCGCATTCACCAGAGGAACAACTTCATATTAGCACTGTGCCGAAATTCTACAAATATGTTCTAAAAATCTTAGAAAACGTGTAAAAAAAATTTTTACATTGATCTCAAACGTCGAATGCGTTCATCAAGCGGTGGATGTGTTGACCAGATTGAATTTCGTATTTCCCGTTTGAATGGATTCGCAATATAAAGTGAAGCAACTGTCTTTGAGCCTTTTGGGTCATCAGGAAGATCGTTTTTTATTTTTTCCAATGCTAACGCAAGACCTTCGGGGTTCCTTGTCAGATATGCACCGTTTGCATCAGCAAGATATTCTCGTCTCCGCGAGATTGCTAGATATGTGAGTCTGGAGAAAATCGGAGCAAGAATAATGAAAACAAGTGCGATGATAAGAATAATCGCTCCGCCGTTATCTCTTTTGTTTCCTCGTCCACCGCCAAAGAATAATGACCGAATCGCGATTTCTGCAAGAAGCGCAATGGTTCCAACAACAGCTACTGTCACTGTTGCTACAAGGATATCACGGTTCTGTATGTGGCTCATTTCATGGCCAATGACGCCTTCCAGCTCTTCGCTATTAAGTTTTTGGATTGCTCCTGTGGTTGCACAGATAATCGCTTTTTCTGGTTTTTTCCCGGTGGCAAACGCATTAATATCATGTGAATCTTGAACATAAACTGTCGGCATGGGTAATCCTGCTGCAATCGACATTTCCTCTACTTTATTCATGAGTAGTTTCTCTTCGCGGACCTGCGGGTTTACTGGTCGAGCACCTGATGCAGCGATCACGCTTTGTACGGAGAACGAATAGGTCACACCAAGGTACAGCAACGAGATGGGAAGACCGATAGCCATCGCAAAAATAGGGGGTAGACCAAGGATATATCCAATCGCAAAAATCACACTAAAAAGAAGAACAACCATGAACATACAGATCAATACGGTATCACGTTTGTTTTTCCGTATATGATCTTCTAACAACATTTGTTTGTCCATGGTATCTCAAACAGGTGTTACTTGATTTTTTAGAAGGCTACTTTTGGTACTTCTCGAGATGCTTCTGGTATTTGCAACATGTCTTTTGCTTTCTTACTCATGCGGTGTGCAAAGAAGTTTCCTGGGAATGTCTCAATTGTGTTGTTGTAGGATAACACAGAATCATTGAAATGTTGTCGTGCGAACGAGATTTTATCTTCCGTGTGAGTGAGTTC
>CAIYYQ010000280.1 GCA_903930505.1 Methanobacteriota archaeon | reverse complement strand
TGACATTGTTTTTAAAAATAATATTATTGTAACTATTTGAAAAACCAACACCGATGTTGGAATTATTCAAAATATCATTATTTGAAATGGTGAAATTGTTTGAATAATAAACATACATACCATAATAGTTTTTAGAGATAGTATTACCAGAAATTATGTTATTACAAAGAGAATGAATATGAATACCAACCCAACATCCCATTATTAGATTATTAGAGATGATGGTGTCATTGGAATACATATCTATTCCAGCGGGGGTGGTCCAAATATTGCCATTAATAATTCCCTTACCTTTAATTGTAAACCCCTGAAGATATACTCCACTTGCGTTAATTTGAATTACATTTCTATCATTGCCACCTTCAATGATAACACTACTGCTACCCTCGCCTAAGAGAGTAATTGTTTTGTAAAGCAGCAAAGATTTTTCATAATATTCACCACTGCAAACATAAACCGTCCCTCCTTCTTTAACACTAAAAAAACCACGCCATATCGTTGCAAAATGATCGTATCCCCATCCCGGCGTGTTTTTCGTATAATCATCATCGACAAACACGGTAAAAGGCGTTGGTTGAACCGTTTCAAATTCATTCATTGAGGGGTAGATATCCTGATTGTTTCCACCAGAGATATTGTAGGGAATATCGCCAATACCATCCCCGTTTCCATCTATACCTGTGTAATCACTCCAGTAGTTTCCCTGACCTTCGTAATACCACTGATTATTTCCCTCATCAAATGCTTGTTGAATATTATTATTGAAGTTATTCCCATATAAAAGATTGTTTGCACATTCGCTGAGAATACAAATTCCTTGCTCGTTATTGCTTAGATTGTTATAGGTAATTTTTGCATTCATAGTATCTTCAAGTATTATCCCTCCAAAATAAAATAGAACAGGTTGTATGCCAGCATCGTCTATTTCATCAATCGATGTTTGTTGAATGTCGTCTCTTTTATCCCTCAGTGGTACATCTTCATTGACATACGCAGAGACGGAGACTTCTTTACACATCTCCAATCCATTATCGTGAACAGTATTATACGATATGTCAATATTGTTTGAACTGCTTGATACTATACCTACATCATTAAAATAGAAATCATTGTCGTGGATAGAAATATTTGTCGATGACTGAATTGTGATCCCTTGATGCCCCTGTCGAATAGTAAATCCTGTGATTTCTACATTATCTGCAGAGATAAAAATACCTATACTATTATTTCCATTAATAAACACCTTATTTTTATCTTCACCATATAGCGCTATTGATTTTGTAATGACGAGGTTTTCGTTGTATGTTCCATTGAGCACATAGATTTTACTTCCATTACCTGCATGATCAATAGCATCCTGAATAGATGTAAAATCTATAACATGAGTGGAACCATCATCATCTACAATAAAATGATTACATATAGAAAAACGAATGATATCTTCATATATTCCCCCATCTGTACAAATTACACGCAATCGTAGAGTACAAGGGCATTCTGGCACCGTTGTCGAATCAAATGAACACAGAATACCGTTTGTTTTTTGAGATGATAAATTTGCTATCTCAATCCACGAAGAAGGCGTGTTACCTCGTCCGTATTCTATTGTGTAATATTCAAAATGTTCCCCCCATGCTGTTCCATTAATTGTGACGATCCCTCCAATTTCTACATCATCAAGCGAATGATTAAACGCGGCAAGAGCTACTCCTTCGTGAAGTGCCTTATTCGCATTTATTCTCCCGCTGCCGATATACACTGAAGAATCTACGGGATCAGCCGCATGAACAAGAATCGCTTTTACCATCTCAGGTGTCAAACTCTGATTCTTCGCAAGAACCAGAGCGGCCAACCCAGCAACATGCGGGCAGGCCATACTGGTACCACTTATCACACCGTAATTACCCAACTGTACCTCTGAACAGGTGACATACGTTGGCTCCATTTGTATCAACTGGTACAGATAAAATCCATCCGTATCAGAAACAGAAAAAGCAGGAATCACTGAAGGTTCAACAAGAGTGCCAAAAAAATTACCTGGTTCATTATTATAAATAATTGCACCAATCGCGCCAGCACGAGATGCATTAAGAACCTTATCCTTAAAATAAAGATTTCCCCCCCGTTGCATCAGTGCTATTTCTCCCCTGAAATCTTGACCGGAGAAATTCTCTACACGACCTAACCCCGCATAGAGGAGTTGCCCATGCATCCCCTCCCCAGGAACCGGGGCAGAATATTCAAAAACAATGGATTGGAGTTTCTTGTCAGAAACAGAATTAATTGTAACGAAACCCCTAGTATATGTAGAAAATGAAAGAGGAACTGTAGACAAGATATCAACACCAGGGGCTGCAACATCAACCCAATCCCCATAGTTTGAAAAACTTGCTTTTTGGTCATTGTAATCTGTCGCAGCAACGGCGATTACATCATCATATGCCGCAGGGTACATCTTATTCGATGTATTGTCATTTCCCGCTGCAGCTACTAAAACAACATTATGAGTTCGTGCATAATTTATCGCATCTGTTTCTTGCCCTGATGTACCGTATGCGCCCCAGCTGTTGCTAATCACATCAGCACCATGATCAACTGCCCATACAATCGCATTAGAACAATCGCTTAATGAACCAGAACCTGACCCAGGAAATGCTTTTAACGCCATTATTTTTGTATGCCAATTCACGCCAACAACACCGAGATTGTTGTTCCCCACGGCAGCTATAATGCCGGCACAATGAGTGCCATGCCCACCGTCATCCATTGGATCAGTATCATTATTTCGAAAATCATGTCCATAATGTCCTTGTTCATCAGTCCACATATTTGCTGCTAAATCAGGATGCGTATAATCCACACCGGTATCAACTAAAGCAACAATCACGTCGTTACTACCGGTAGTTACATTCCATGCATCCGCTGTATCTATGATATGCATGCCGTAGAGATCTTGAAAACTTTGACCCCAGCTTCCAGAAGAAGAGTAATATGGGTCATTAGGGGCATCGAGCAGAGAGCATAGATAATTTGGTTCTGCATATTCAATTGAAGTATCTTTTTCTAATTTCTTCGCGAGATCAAGTATATCAATAGTTTTATCCTCGAACGTAATTTTATATACTTTTTTCAAACCAAATTGATCATCCCTTATTTCATTATCTTTGAAATTTTGGCTTACCGAACAGGCACGATGCGTATCCAAGATGGAGTCAACAGATGATAAACCAGTTTGTACAAAAGATTGCTTTGATAGTGTTATTGCCTTTTGAGTATCCCTGAATTTAACGATTATTTCTCCAGGTACGAATTGTCCTGCCTCTTCAGCTTTTAAAGGAGGAGATGCATGAATGATTCCATCGTCAATGACAGATTTTACTGGATCTTGCATGAAAGGTAAAGAGGCGGATTCAGATTGTTCACTCTCGCCTCCATTTTCTTGTGCTTTTAAAAAAGACTCAGTAGAGCCTTTATCTGTTTGTTCAATTAATTGTTGAACAGGTATAGCGGATGAAAAATTTGTTATAAATAAAAACATACATACGATTATTGCCAGCGTTTTAATTCCATTTCCCTTACTAACTTTCATTTTACATCACCACATATTTACATTAGATCAACTCTTTTATTGGTGCAGTGCGATAATTATTATAAGGTTAATTACTATATATCTAATTGTATTTATATTTTGTGGGGAAAAAACCAGAACGCCTATTTAAACTTAATATCACGTATTTGATAATTTTTCCCGAAAAAAATAAACCATCTAGGTTATACATATTACACCGATCCTATTGCGAATCATTTATCAATCATAACCCAGGCAACAACAATTCAACGTATTTACAAAGAAAGCATCTGAACAATGTTTTTATGCAGAGACATTGATTCATACAACCATGGAAATCATTCCACTCATCTACATAAGAAATAAAACAATACTCACAGAAGATGACCAAGAACTATCCTTACAGGACATCAAAGAACAAGTGGAAGAAGGAAAAAATCTTTACGTATTCGATGAAGATGGCATTGATACGAATGAACCAGATTTAACGCTCTACCAACAGTTAGCAGAAAAATATTCATTATGGATTGATAACGGACCCCGAAATGTCGATGACGTCGTCGATTCAGTGATGGCAGGCGCAGCAACGATACTTATCCGAACACGGCTCTTTTCAAAAGGAGGAATCCCTGAGATACGAGAAACCATGGAAGACCCTGTATATATTGTCCTGGATTTTCAAAATCAAGAACCAATTGATACTAATCTTTCTCTGTTCTCAGATATAGATGGCGTTGTGCTCATTAGAAACATTAAACCTGAAAATAATTTTGTAACCGATGAATATGTGAAAACACTTTGCGGGAAATATAAAATCTATGTAACCGCTGCAGACCAATGGAATGAAACATATTGGAATTCAATTGGTGCTCAAGGATTGCTTGTCCCAATACGAAAAAAGGAGACGGTGAATAAAAATGGACTCTGAATCAAAAATCATCCTTGCGTTTCTGTTTAAACGAAGCGGTAAAAACATGTTAAAAGAATCAGATATTTACCTCCCACTTTCACTAGAGTTAGGATGGTTTTCCTCCACGCAAGCACAGGAGTTCGTCAAACATGCGTTGAATCAAAAACTTTTAATAAAAAAAGATGACATGGTCACGCCTTCGTTTGATGTGAACACTGTTGATATCCCGATTGGGTTTCAACCATCAAAACATGTTTCTGAACAACAGCACATCCCAGTAAAAGATCAGGCACGAAAAGAAAAACGATCGCTGATAGAACGAATCATAGAAGACATCGAAGAAAAAACAGGGCAAAATAAAGAGACCATTACTGCAAAAATAAATGATACTGAAAACGAAAAACAGATTATACCTGAAGTTGCTGCACTTATTGTTGCTCGAGAATATGGTGTAAATGTTGAGTCTTTTTTTGAACAAATAGAACATATGTTGTTTACAGGCTTCATCCCGAAATAGATAATTAGGGGCTGAAACCTCTTTTCTTAGCAGGATGGGAAGCGCAAAGAAAAGAATTAATCCAAAAGTTGCGAACCATGTGAACCGCAACT
>CAIYYQ010000279.1 GCA_903930505.1 Methanobacteriota archaeon | reverse complement strand
TCCATGCGGCTGAATTTTTCGTATTCAGAAGATGATGTAATACGAGAAGGTATTCGGCGATTAGCTGAAGTCATTAACGAAGAGATGGCATCAGCATACGATAAAGAATCAAACTATGTACAAGGAATTTAAAAAAAAATGGTGTTATAGCTCTTTCATGTCTTCGTCCATCAGTTTATCAAGTTCTTTGTCTACACCTTGTTCATGGGCTATATGTTGTAAATCAGCGAGGATGTTTTCCCAGAGTACTTGTTGTGATAAGGCATAGTCCCACATGTCCAGTCGTTTGGGGCCATTTGCTTTTTTGAATTCATCTATTAGTTCTTTTTTATCTTCTTCGTTCATGTACATCCCACCGCATAGTGTTGATAATCGTTTTTATTCTTCATCCACGATTTTTTTTCCAGGGTTCGCCGCTTGTGCAACCGCAGACATTTCTGTAAGGATCTCTTCCCACAATGCGTCTTGTTCGAGTGCGTAATACCACATATCAAGTTTGTTTTGTACATCTGCTTTTTTGAAATCTGCGAGAAATTGTTTCTTATCTTCTTCGTTCATCCAATCCGACTCATACTAGGAAATACATTAGCCCTTTTTATTTTTTCACAAAAAAACATATAAGAAGCATTACAACAATGACGATGCGCGGAGACATCTCATGAGTATCGAACAAATACGAGTTGGTTCTGATAATTTCAGTTACTTGATTTATGACCCCAACACTAGAAAAGCAGCGCTTGTTGACCCAGGTTACGATGCAACGAAAGCTGTATATATACTTGCAGAAAAAAAATTAGAACTACTCTATATCATCAACACTCATCATCACGGAGATCATACTGCTGCAAATCAGCAAATAAAAAAAGCTGTTCCAACTGCGCAGATTGTTGCTTCGGTAGCAGATGGAAAAAAACTCAATGTACATGTAGATAAAACAGTTTCAGATAAAGAACAGCTTCATATCGGAGAAATAACATTGACGATTCTTGTAACACCAGGGCACACCCCTGGAGGGATCTGCATCCTTGTAGATAACAATGCATTACTCACTGGTGATACATTGTTCATTGGGAATTGCGGACGAACCGATTTACCTGGTGGGAATCTCAAAGATATGTTCGATACTCTCAGAGAAAAAATAGTTCCTCTGCCTGATCATCTTATTGTGTATCCTGGTCATGATTACGGAGAAAAACCATTTGACACCCTCGGAAATCAAAAACATACTAACATAACACTTCGTGCGAAAACCTTAGAAGAATTTTCTTTGATCCCTTGAGCGAAGAGATCGTTGCACATTGTAAAAACAGCCCAGATTTTATGATCCTAACAATGCCACAAATGGATCAATATCAGCAAAGGTAATCCTACCGTCGTGGTTGCAATCTGCAGCAAGCCAGGACCAGGTGGGGTGTTGTGTTTGGAATTGAGCTTCGGCTGTTCCAATCGCTGCGACGAATGGATCGATATCCGCGAACGTGACCACTCCATCGTTGTTCACGTCACCAAGTTTGTATATATTAATTATTAGTGGTGTTGACCAGTTGCTCTCAGCACCGTAGATATCTTTGGCTTTGACTTTTACTTGATACGTCCCACGGGTACTCCAAGAGTGCGTTGCAGATACTGTCTGACCGGAGGAATACGGGCCCAGCCATCCGCTACTATTTCCATCACCCCAATCCCACAGGTAATACACATTGTCTCCATTCGGATCATTTGTCGACGTGTTATAGACGTATAATGTATTTTTGATTCCTTTTGTTCTGCCTATAGGTTGATTAGGTGTGTTTGGTGGATTATTGAGCCAGCCGTTAGGATGCATGAAAGGATAGAGATCTTGGCTGGTTCCACCTGGTATGAGATATGCTGTATCACCGATGCCATCACCGTTTTGATCATTGCCTGTATAGTCATCCCAGTAGTTCCCCTGCTGAAGACTATCATTATACCAGAAATTGTTATTCTCACGATCAATTGCATGTTCGCTATTTGCAATGAAGTTATTATGAAATATTTTATTTTGACTCGTTGCTTTTGCATAGAAACCACATTGATTGTTGATAAACGTGTTTCCGCAAAACTCACCATCTAACGTGCTTTCACAATATATCCCATCCGTATTGTTCTGGATCCAGTTTCCTGTTATCGTACAGGAACTTATATCATCAATAAGTCCAATGCCCCAGGCGCTGTGATTGATGATTTTGTTTCCAACAATAACGACATGGCTATTCTTTTCTT
Organism: Methanobacteriota archaeon; assembly: GCA_903930505.1. The sequence goes on along the minus strand of CAIYYQ010000279.1, from coordinate 3,529 downwards.
GAACGATGATGCCATACTCATGAGTATCTATGATGTTGTCAGTAACGATTACATTATTGGAACGATGATATATGATAATGCCAGTTCCACAGTTATTTCGTATGATGTTCTGTGATATCATTGTATTGACACACCCGCCGTCGTTATATATTCCAAGGTAACCGTTATTCATGATTGTGTTTCTTGTGATGATATTGCTACAGCTTGAGTACTGTTCGATGCCACAGCCGTTTGATGTGATGATATTATCTGATACGAGGTTGTTATTACACTGGTATCGAACGTACATTCCATCTGTGGTACAGTTTGAGATAGTATTATTTGAGATGATATTATACGATGAAATTCGCAGGTAAATTCCTTCACAACCAGAGTTTGTGATGGTATTGTTTGTAATACTATTTGAATCTGTATAATCATGGATGAAGATGCCGGTGTTCGGGTTGTCGGTAATGATAGTATCAGAAATGTGTACAAAGGATGAATAAACAGAGATACCTGCATTCCAGTACGGCCAAACAGTGTTTCCAGAATGACGTATAGTACATCTTTTGATTATTGCATTCTCTGAAGCGACAGTAATGACATCGCCGCTTCCATTGCCATCAAGAATTGTTGTCGTTTCCTCTTCGCCTGCAAGGGTTATCGCCTTATTGACGACGATGTGTTCGTAATAGGTTCCGTTACGTACAAAAACAGTATCACCTGTACTGGCATGGTCAACAGCAACCTGGACCGTCTGATACGGATATAGTATTGTTCCATCCCATGGCCCTTGTAGGTTGTTGTCATCGACGATAATAGTCATTGGTAACAACCCCGCCCATGGCTCCATCAATGGATATCGATCCACATTGTTTCTAGAGGATATCATATACGAGGTATCACCAATGCCGTCACTTCCCAGAATGTTCTGATTGGGTCCGAAATAGTCGTCAGCGCTTTGATAATCTGACCACCAGTTTCCACCGCAGGGGCAAGCGTCATTGTAATATCCATAGTCCCATTGATTTTCTCCGTCTATGTCTTCTGCATTGTGTGTGTTACTGAATTCGTTATGATAGAAACAATTCTCCTTGCTCCCTACAGGTATGTATATTCCATAGGTGTTGTTGAGGATCCGGTTCTCTCTGACCGTAGTATTTGATGAGTTCTCGAAAACAATCGCATAGATCGTGTTCCAAATGGTAAACCCCTCAATCATTGCTCCATCAGTGTTACGGATCCTTACTGCGCATCCGTCATCAGGATTTCCTTCAAGTATAGTTCCTCTCGGATCGCTGCCTAAAAGGGTAATATTTTTATTGAGTATGATAGACTCTATATATCGACCGGAGGGGACGATTATTGTATGCCCTGCTACGGTTTCCGGGCAATCTATCGCATCTTGAATACCTATGAACAACGCACTGGTGTTGACATTTAAAACACCGAGCATAACTGATTGGCTTTTTTCGTTGTCTTCATAGCCGTCTTCTGTACCATCTGTAGTGCTCACGTTCATAGTTACCATATATGAACCTGGGTGAGGTGGATTCCATGTGAAATGAATGTCTTCTGCTGTTTGACTGCTCAGGGAAGGGATATGCTGTGAATCGAGCTGTATGCTATCTACACTGAAATTTACAGAGAGATTTGCTACATCGTCTCGCCCGTTATTCAGGATCATCGCTTGAACATCTATTGTTTCATTGAATCTCATATGAAATGGGATGTTCAATGAGGCAACAGCCACATTCTTCTTCAATGGCACTGGTGGTTTCAGACATTGCGCAGGATCACCAAATAAAAGACAACCTTGAATAACACCGCGCCAGCTTCCTGGCGCATTTTCATAGTCCCAATTTATGGTTGGTGCCATTTGGTCTTTGGAAAACGCCATCGCTTTCCCAAGCTGCCAGTTCTGAATACTCATAGAATTATTTGCGACATCAAACATGTAGTCCCAGAAGAGTTTCTGCTGTAATGCACTGGAGGAATTAGTGTCATCGTTGGAACCCCACCCATAACATGTATTATAGATGCAGGCAAACGCAAGATGTGTATCAGAATGGAACAGCATGACATCAACAACGCCATCATCTGCTGCATCGAAGTCTCCGCAGTGGCATCCGTAATCAAAGATGAAGAACGGCATCGTATTATGATATAGCGATGTCCAATCGGTCTCGTCCACATCCAGCGACATATGTTCATCCGCATGTGCTATCGCACTGATCAAGGTCACTTGATTGTTATTAATCGCATTTCGCATCCCTGTGATAGCTGTGTTTGTTGAGCCACCGTGCCACCCACCAGGATTGGGAGGTTCAGCAGTCCATTTCACTGAGAGGTTATACATATTGAGAGGGTTCACGCTATTCCATGTCTCAAAACCATACAAAAATCCGAGCCAGCTTGGATACACCCCATGCGCACCAGGGATCGGCCCAAGCCAATCACGGGTACCCTTGATAGCGCTATAATCGATGAAGTCATCGCCTTGTGCATTCCACCCCAGATCACCACCATAGAATGCCGCATTCCCCAGATAATCCTGATTTATTGAATCCGCATAGTAAAAACTCTTCTTCAACCAATTGGAAACATCCTGCGGCGTATCACAGGTGACACGCCCGATATTCAGCTCAGAGTACAGATCAAAACCAGTATCTCCCTCTTCACCCCAGTAGCTATCATGATTTGCGTTGAAGGTGTCATCAAGGTTACTGTAGTAGAGATCAGAATCAACATCAGACTCAAACGCGTATTTCATATGACGCGCGGGAACATAATCATCATCCCCAGCGATTAATACGTACTCTGTTCCCCAATCCAGATATGCGTCTTTGCAGAACTCACGGATCTTTGCTTGACTGTCATTAAACAACGAATCAGCGTTCCAATATGCGGGTTGTGCATAGATCTGTTGAACGGTAACCAAGGTGCCACTGAGTCCATCATCGATGGCATGTTTGTTCAGCAGACTCGTCCAATTATACGGAGTTGTTGTTGTGGTATCCCACTGGTCGAGTCCATTTTGCGTGGTTGTAATAATCACATAATCATAGTGTTGACTTGGATCACAAATGCCGCCTGGAAAACTACGAGGTGGCAGCCCTGCAACCTGGTATCCATCAGCTATTTCAGGGTTATACACAAGTCCTTTCACCCATGCTTCATCATCGATATTGTTCCGGTACTGTTGATATTGATTTGTGTCGCTGTCTTTTAACGAAATTGTCAATGTCACTTCAGGATAGTAAAAAAGTTTTCCTTCAGCGGGAATGTACTGCACCGGGGTGATATCGGTAGATGCAATAGTGTACCCGCGACAGTACCCTACCGTATAATCATGAGAAATCTCTTGAGGAAATCGTTTGTTGGATGTATAAATCGAAGGGTCGGAAATGACTGTTCGAAGGGTTTTTTCACCAATGGGAACAGGGTTCTGATAGGGAGTTATAGGTTTCTGTTTAAGGTTGATATCACTTGCTTGAATCTCTAGGGGATTACCGCTTACAGTAATTTTATCTATTTGTTTTTTTGG
>CAIYYQ010000278.1 GCA_903930505.1 Methanobacteriota archaeon | reverse complement strand
TTCGAGTTCAGCTGGGGGGTTTGGAAAATTTTTGTAATCCAAATGGGCTATTGAATGGTAGATGTTATAGTCCCTATCTTTCAGTTGAAAACGTTCAAAATTATAAGCCAAACCAGCTACCGAAAATATTTTTAGGGGTCTTATGGCAAAATCTGAGTTTGCATCCCTGAAAAAGACTTCTCTACCCGTAAGTTCTCTTACCATTTCATATTGAACTGTTTTGTTGTTATACCATTGTAGTGCTACGTCTGGCATCATGATAATCTTCCCATCTTTTTAATTGAATCAATCTTAATTTTTCTCTCGTTTTAGGAGTAGCCTTTCAATGGCGAGCCTATTCTTTTTCGTGTTTCGGGAGATATAGTCATTTTCTTTTCCCCATCAACAGTGAATGGCATTTGCAATTTTCTGGCAATTTCCTGCAAACCGAGCAGTATAATCTTCCGAATCTTCCTATGAGTTTTCTTGAGCAAAAGCAAAGTTTCATTCTAATCGCCTAAATCAATTATTTGAAGTGAAGCTTCTTTGTCGGTAACCAAATCAAAATCCACCCTTTCTATTATATACCTAGAAAAAACTTCGGGGCTCAAAATCGGAATTTTCTCATTATTTACTGCTACATAATGGAAACCATTGTCTCCCTTTTTTATAATGTAATTACTTTCGTCATCAAAACATATAAAGATAAAACATTCTTTCATTTGAGGGTGTATCACCATTACTATTTTATCTTTATATCTATTAAACATAGGGTCTTCTGGCAACAATTTTTTATTAAAGTCAGTTTTTTCTATAAACGCAAACATTTTCATTATCAATCACCCAGAAATCAAATATTTTTCATCAACCCACTTAGCTCCGATAAAAGAATCATGGAATCTTCTCAAACTATCCCCAATCATCCGTTCTTCATCATTTAGGTATGCCTCAGATGGTATTGTTTTCAAGAATTTAATATCATTTTTCTTGTATTTTCCCACTACGCGGATACAACAACCTTTAAGTTTAGAAATCATTTTTTTGAATTTTTCATCTGCGCTTGAAGTCAAAATTATCTGCAAAACCTTAGAAAAGCTCAATTTATTATCGTAAAAATAAACCACATGAAAGCCCTTATTCGTCTCGTAAATAAAGCCATCGTGCAACTTAAATAATTTCTGCAATTCCCTCGTTTCATATTTAACCTGATAGAAGTCATGGCTGTCGTAATCAATCGCAGGGTAATGATATTTTCCATTCCGAGTCATCAATCCAATAGAGTGACCGAATCTTTTAGGTTTGTGCATCTGATTTTTCCCTCCCAGTTTGTTTGTGGACTTCTGTGCAATGTTTAATCAATTCTCTGAACGACTCGAATTCGGCGTAGCATCCCGCCACCTGACACTCAAAACGTTTTTCAAATGCCATCTTATACCCACCCACTTTTATGATTCCTAAAACGTCCATTGCCGCTAAAAACTGCTTGCGCGAAGATACAGAATGCATATCTGATATTTTATCCTTTAAAATCCTGATGGAATGTTCCTCTCCGTCTATATTTCTCGTGTCAATCCCGAAAACAAATAGCTCATTCTCTCTCAATATTTTTAACATGAACGATTACCCTTTTCTTCTCTTTGAAGCAATAA
>CAIYYQ010000277.1 GCA_903930505.1 Methanobacteriota archaeon | reverse complement strand
CGGTGTTATACCTGCCCGAAAAGCAGCAAAAATGGACCCTGTGGTTGCTCTTAGACACGAATAATGAAATTAATTGCGTTCTACGTAACGAAAAATTTTTAAAAAATAAGGGTAAAAGCTGGTTTAAGGAATACGCCAGCTTCGCGATTTTTCTACGTCTACTTCCCCGTTAAACGCTGCTTTTGGAGTGATACCATTTGCAATAGCTGCAGCAGCTGCGATCTTGATCACATCACCAACAATGAACGGAATAAGCCCCATCATCAGAAGCCCACCGATACTAATCGATGTTCCTTGGGCAAGACTAAGCCAGCCATACAACTGCAAAAGTCCGCATCCGTAGACAAGAACGAAATCTGCAAACAACATTAACGCAAACATACTCATGAAACTTCGAGATCTGATATAGCGATCCGTCATATATCCTAAGAAAAATGCAGCAAGCATGAATCCTATAAGATATCCACCAGTAGGACCTGCAAGATAAGCAAAGCCACTGTTTAACCCTGCAAACCAGGGGATTCCTGCGACACCAAGACCGACATACAACGCCTGACTTATTCCGCCCCATCGACCAAGAATAACAGCGCCGAGAAGCACCGCAAAGGTTTGACCTGTGAGTGGAACAGGATTTCCAGGTAAATAGAACCGAACCTGAGCAAGTAAACCAGTAATACAAGCGAAACTTGCTGCTAACGCAAGTTTCTGAACCAAATCAAGTTCATGACGCCATCTGAAAAAATCATATCTTACCTGTTTGTACTTGTTAACATACAATGATATTTCCATTTGTATCTACCTCTTTAATATTAGGATAAATTCTTCCTTTGCTAGGCAACCGGTAAATATACTTCTTATTCATTTACCTTTTTATTGATGTTTTATCAGGATTCAGCACGTTAATCCATAACGTCTTTTTTCTGTGATATCTGCCGTCGTTTCTCGGAGTATTTCAACCCTAGTTTCAATAGTTCAAACCACACGATTAAAACCACACCGGCACCAATACAAAGCAAGATGTCGTTAGGGTGGAGAACTGAAAAGAGGAACAACGATTGCAGAGGCGGCACGTAGAGAACGATTCCTAGAAAAACCAAAATACCAAATATTATACACCACAATGCAGTGTTTTTTGAACGCAAACTCCCAATAATCGAACGTGACCGAGACCGATTCGTAAGAATCAAACCAACGTTTGCAATAATCAGCGTGGTAAACGCAAGTGCACGGGCATCATCGTCATTATGTCCATTTGTATACGCAATCCAAAAGATGGCAAGAACAATAATTAACACACTTATTCCTTGAAAGACACTGAAACCAAGGGTACGTTTATTCAACAATGGTTCTTTTCTATTTCGGGGAGACCGATTCATGATATCAGCTTCCTCAGGCTCAGCCTCAAATGCAACGGAACACGAAGGATCAATAATTAACTCAAGAAAAACGATGTGAACTGGTAACAGAATCAGGTTCTGAAGATTCCACCGCAACAAAATAGGAATAAGAGAAATACCTGCGATCGGAATGTGAATAGCGATAATGTAACCCATCGCTTTCTTAATGTTATCAAAGATCCGCCGGCCCATCCTTACTGCTTGAACAATAAACAAAAAATCATCATCAAGCAACACAAGAGACGATGACTCACGAGCAACATCAGTACCACGGCCACCCATCGCAATCCCAATATCCGCAGCTTTCAACGCAGGTGCATCATTGACGCCATCACCAGTCATTGCGACAATTTCCCCGTTTGCTTTCAACGCTTGAACAAGTCGCAGTTTCTGCTCAGGAATAATCCGTGCAAACACATTCACCTTTTTGATCTTCTCACGAAGTTCTTCATCATTCATCTTTGAAAGCTCAGAACCAGTCATCACCAACTGAGGATGTCTCAACCCAATTTCCTGAGCAATACATTGTGCGGTTCCCATATAATCCCCAGTGATCATTACCACACGGATTCCAGCGGTATAACATTCTTTTACTGCTTCAGGGACATTCGGACGAACTGGATCAACAAAACCAATTAAACCCACGAATTCAAACGGAAAATCATGTTGTTGCGCAGGAAGATTTGTTTTTTTAAAATACGCTTTTGCAACACCTATAATACGCAATCCCTCATCTGCCATTGCATGGATCGTTTTCGTGAGTTTTTGCATCTGATCCGCATCAAGATGACACAGATCAGTGATCGCCTCCGGAGCACCTTTTGCACCAATGATATACTCGTTTCCATCAACGGAACTCATCACCTGCGACATCGCAAGAAGCTGCTTTGAAAGAGGATATTCCTGAACGAGTACCCAATCTTTGTGGATATGCTCGGTGTTTGAAAGAGCAGTTGCCCCCAAACCATTTAATGCTTTTTCCATCGGGTCAAACGGATCTTTTTTACTTGCAAGAATACCAAATTCAACTACTTCATGGACAACTTCAGGTAACGCCGATTGATCTTGATTAATCTCAATCATGTTTCCTTTCGCAAAAATCTTACGAATCGACATACTATTCATTGTAAGCGTTCCAGTTTTATCGACACAAAGAACTGTTGCCGCACCAAGAGTTTCCACTACAGGAACTCGTCTGGTGAGCACATTATGTTTTGAAAGACGCCATGCACCCAATGCAAGAAAAATAGTTAACACCACGGGAAATTCTTCAGGTAAAATCGCCATAGCAAGAGCAATCCCTGCAAGCAAAGCATGTTGCCAATCAGCTCGTGTTAAACCATATCCTACGACAACCATTACACAAAGGACGAACCCAAGAATTGCTAGATTTCGGACGAATTTTCTGGTCTCTTTCTGAAGAAGAGTATCTTCCGGCTCAAGGGTCTGTAACGCTTTTCCGATTTTGCCCATCTCTGTATGAATCCCTGTTGCATATGCTTTAGCAATTCCTTGACCTTCGACAACCAGGGTCCCTGAATAAAGAAACGGAAGATCATCACCGCCAGGTGTACTCCAAGTTGTTTTCCCATCCCACTGGATTTTTCGCACAGGTACAGATTCCCCCGTGAGCAGTGATTCGTCGACAGAGAGATGACTACTTGATACAACAACTGCATCAGCAGGAACACGGTCGCCTTCTGAGATGATGAGGATATCATCGTTTACTACTTCGCGACCTGGAATTCGTTTCTGTTTTCCATTTCTAATTACCAGCGCACGCGGGCTAGATAGATCTCGAAGTGCTTCTAACGCTCGTTCGGTTTTTCGTTCTTGATACAGGGTGATGCCAATGATTACAAAGACGAAACCAAGAAGCATCGCTGCTTCTTCTTTATCGCCTAAGAACAGATACAATGCGCCACCAGCAATAAGGAGAAGAAACATAGGTTCACGGATGACATCCCAGGTGATCGAAAGAATACTCTTCTTTTTTGATGAAGGAAGTTCATTGTATCCTTCTGTTCGTAGTTTTTGTTCTACTACTTGTTCGGAGAGTCCTTTAAATTCCTTCATTCGGTCTTCCATAACTGTTTCCCGTTCCTTCTAACAATTACCGTGAATTGCATCAAACAAAATCTATGTTTTGATGATCTCCTCTTGGTTATAGATGCATGATAAAATAAATACCTATAAGGATTTCTATTATTCTTTATTATGTTTTCCTTTAAAAATGAAAAGAATTACACTAGTTCAATGATCCACGCGGACCGGCAAAATAACGGTCATAAAACCATTCCACTGCAGACGACGTTGGATCGCAAGAGCGGTTTCATTATGGAGTACCTTGTGGAAAAATGTTTCATGACGGAACACAAGTTTTCCAGTAAAGAACGTCACCTTGGGGAACTCTTCAGCAATCGACTCACAAAGATTACTTGCCGTTTCCACAACATCTGTTCCGATATCCATCCGGTAATCCGCAGCAAAACCCAGTTTACGAGCAAGTTCAGAATATTTCACAAGCGATGCTCGTACCGAATGTTCCAATGACTCAAGTTCTTCAACACCTTTAAATGTCCCTGAATCAATCTCAGCTACAGATACAAAAATAATATTTTTATAGAGTTTTGGGAAATTTCGTGTAATCGAGAGAAACGTGTTCACACCAAATCCATTATAACCATTTACCATCATGACAGCGGTTTGATTTTTTGGATTAACTGGTTCTCTATTCGGTTGATCAGCAAGATGGATATTTGATAGTAGAAGAACCTCGTCAAACTTCTTCATAGCTTTTTGAACCTTGATATAATGTCTGCGGATAAAATAACATATCAAAATTACAGTCAAGGTTACAAAAAGAGTCGCAAAACCCCAGAAACCATAACCTTCCTCTGGGTCTTTTACAATAAATGGCAACACAGCTTTTTCATAAATCATGATAATGAGAATAGTAAAACAAACGACGAATCCAATTGCAAAAACAGAAAAACGACGTTTCCATTTCGGTTTTTTGTTTCGAAGTTTTATCGTTAGTTTTGCCATGCCCAGTTGTGACAATGAAAATGTTAAGAATACATTAATGGCGTACATAATTACAAGAAATGTAACATCCCCCCTTGTAACGACCATGAGGACGACGGCTACCAATCCCATAACAAGAACTCCGTTCCGCATCGTAAGTCGTTCTGATAATGCTGCGAATTTCTTTGGGAACCATGAGTCAACTGCCATATTCGCTATAACCCGTGGCCCATCGATGAACCCGGTTTGTGCTGCTACAAATAGCAATAAACCTTCAGATAAAATAATGATAAATGGAACCAGCCAACCACCTGGTAAATTACTAAATAATAAATTTGCAAGAATGGCATTTTGCGTTGGACCGGTTTTACCGGCTGCGGGTACATTGACAAGGAAATAACAAAGATAAAGAGCTCCAGCTACCAATGTAAGTGAGATTGCCATATACATCATGGTTTTCTTACCAGTATGAACCTTTGGATCTCGCATAATTGGTAAGCCATTGGAGACTGCTTCAAGACCGGTAAACGTACCAGCGCCTAAAGAGAACGATCTTAAAAAAATTGCAAGGATGCCAATGAAACCGATGGCAGATAAATCAGTATGAATACCTGTAGAAAAATTTTGTGCGTGTACTCCAATACTCGATGCATTATTAAGAATACCATATCCTAAAAGAAGAACGTGGGTTGTTATAAATAAAAGAAAGATCGGAGCGAGTACTGTTACTGATTCTTTTATCCCTCGAAGGTTCATAATGATAAGAATAAAAATTAATGATACCTTGAACAAAAGACTGAATCCTTGGAGTTCTACGGGTACAAAGCTGAAAATGGCATCGCCGCAAGCAGCTATGGAGACAGTAATCGTTAGAACATAATCTACAAGCAATGCAGATCCTGATATGACGCCAGCTCCTTTTCCAAGTGTGTGCGTGGCAACAATATATCCTCCACCGCCATGAGGAAAATATTCGATTATCCGTGAATATGCATATGAGATGATAAATACAGTTAACCCAGTGGCAATAGCCAGGAAAATAACTAAATAGGTATGGTCACCTGAGGTCTGGAATAATGCTTTAAATGCCTCAGCTGGACCGTATGATGATGAGGAAAGACCATCTGCTCCAAGTCCTATCCAAGAAAGAAGTGCAATTAAAGATAACCTATGAAAAATAGTTGGATCGTGGATATCGCGCGGGTTCCCTAACACTTTATCGCGGACCTTGCGAAATCTGCTAATTTCTTTGCCGTTATTGTTATTGGGCATTGTTTCGCTTTCTACTGCAGAAGTATACACATATGCTTTAGCAGCGTTTCTTTAATCAGGCGTGAACTACACGGAGGTTTATAAAGCTTAATGAGGAGGGTATAAAAACAGATATAAAATACGTTTGTTTCGTAGCAATATTTTTCTGGCACCGATGTATAACCTGGAAGGATACCTCAAATACGACTAGATAACTTATATTTTAATGGAAAAATTTTATACGTCAATTGAGCAAAAAGCATCCACAAAACCTATAAAATCCCAACGGATGAGGGTGCCTTGGGTTAATCTTATGAGTTTTACATTAGGTATACGCAGAGAAGATAAAAATCGCTGGGAAAGAAGAGTTCCGTTGGTACCTCAACACGTACAAGAATTGAAAAAGAAACATGGTATCGAGACACAAATCCAACCCTCTAACATACGTGTTTTTTCAGATAAAGAATATCAAGATGTTGATGCGCAGGTTCAAGATAATTTGTCGTCGTCTTCTGTTGTTTTTGCAGTAAAAGAGATGCCAAGTGATTTTTTTGAACAGGGAAAAACATACGTGTTTTTTTCCCATACAATCAAAGGCCAGAAACACAATATGCCGATACTTAAGAAAATGATGGAGTTGAACTGTACCTTGATTGATTACGAGAAAATAATTGATAGAAGTGGAAAACGATTGGTGTTTTTTGGTAGATTTGCAGGTCTTGCTGGCATGGTCGATACGCTCTGGATTTTTGGACAACGATTACAATGGGAAAAAATAAAGACGCCACTAAGTGAGATTAAACAAACGATTAAATACAAGGATTTAAACGACATAAAGAAACATATCGCCGCAGTTGGGAAAAAAATAGAAACCAACGGTCTTCCGAAATCTCTGACACCGCTAGTTATCGGATTCGCGGGATATGGTCATGTTTCTATAGGAGCTCAGGAAATTCTTGATGGTTTGCCTGTAAAAGAAATCAAACCAGAAAAAATAGAGTCAATCTACAAAAATCCGTCAAACAAGGTTATTTACAAAGTAGTATTCAAAGAAGAACATAT
>CAIYYQ010000276.1 GCA_903930505.1 Methanobacteriota archaeon | reverse complement strand
CTCACATAGCTTCTTGCTTGTTCTTCTTGTTCTCTTGGTGCTATGTACCGTTGGAGCAATCCTCGGAACCGGTTGCAAAGACATAATCGCTAGTAATGATGCGACTGCAGGAGACTATCAGCTTCTGTTGAAGGTGCGTGATCCTAGCAGACCCGGTCTTCAAGTTTTATGCATGGTTCCTTCTGGGTACAATTACACCTATCATCTTCCCTGGACAGGAAAACCCCTTCCCTTTTCGGTGGAACATAAGTTTATCGGTGTTGCCACCGCAGGGGATACGATTCCTAATATCATAAAGGCAGGGATGGCATTCAGTGACCGTGGGATCGCCTATGGTGATGCGGATACGATGTCCAATTGGGTGAACCCTACCAGGTACGCCTGGGATGATTTTGATTGGATACGGTATGCCTGCCAACAAGCTGACACTGAGGATGAAGCAAGAGATCTCCTGACAAAAGATGTTGTCGATACACGCCATGCTCCAAGTGTTTCAGAGAACCTTTTTGTTGTCGGTCCAGAAAAAGCAATGGTTATCGAAGCTGATGTTGTGCACTTTACGGTGAAAGAAATCCATGGGGTTCTTGCGATGTCAAACTACCCCCATGATCTTTGGCGGACACAACGTCATAACAAACTTTCGATTGCTTCGTCATTTGACACAGAACGCGAACAAGAGGTGCGAGAAGGGCAAATCGTTCATCTTCAATCCGTCTACGGCATAAAAATCATGGATATCGCATATGATCATATTACTGTCCGCGAGGTTCCTCTTATAAAAATCACCAATAGGCAGATACGGTTCATGGGAAATCCAATAGACATACCAATCAATGAGAGAAAAACAGTTGGTGATTTTAGTGTGAAACTCCTCGGTATCACTGGGAAAAAAGCATATATTTCGGTATCAACGATGGTTTATGCCTGGGAGCAGACACTTCTTGATATAATTCAGCCGAGTTATGGCCATATTAAGGTGGAAGATATGATGAACTGGTCGCGTCTTCACCCTGAAGACCTTGATGGAATGCGACCGATGTGTGAGGATCTTTTCCCGTATGAATCTGCCATGATCTATAAGATACCCAAGGAAAACTATCAAATACTCAGCAGCGGCTGGTTTGCCGCAAATCATCCTTGTGCCTCTATTTATGTTCCCGTTCATATCGCGGATACCCATATCTATGAACCGTATACAAATGGAGATGCCGCACAACTTTCTCTTGATTTATTGACACGCTATGGACATGGCACGCTTAATACAGCCTTTCATCAGGTAGAAACCGTTTTCCTTTCAGAGGTAACGGAAGTTGAACCTCGGGCAATAGAAATGATACAGAACAATTCAGATCCTTCTGATCTTCTCACGGTTGTTGATACAGGAATGCAGAAACAAGCGTGGCTAACCGAACAACTCTGGCAACATCTCGGAGAAATAAACGATACAACACAACAGCAGAACATGCGTGCGATCATTGAAACCATCTGGGAGAAAAATTACTCTGTTTCTTTGGAACATATGGAGAATGCGATTGTGTCATTATGTTCTTTCTCCGAGTCTGACGAGATAATCAACCAGATCATTGATATCATGTTTAGTATTACGGAGACACGACTTGCTGAAACGACAGCATTGTATGAAAAACATTAATAAAGTCTCATCAATAGGTGGATGTGGGGGTTCCTATGAGTAAAGATAAAGATATCGTCATTATCGGCTGTGGTGCCAGTGGTGGAACAGCAGCACAATTCGCAAGAAAAACAGATAGAAAAGCATCGATTACCGTGATCGAACAAGGCAAGTATCCTCAATATTCAAAATGCGGGCTTCCCTATGCTATCGCAGGGGTAATTCCTCATTTTACTGATTTAATTGAATTTTCTGAGGAGTGGTTCGCACGTGAACATATCAATCTACTCCTTCAGACAACAGTCGAAGATATCGACCATCAGAATCATTGTGTTATTGCACGACGAGGCACTACTACAATTAAACAATCATATGATGTACTCATTCTTGCAACTGGTGCAAAACCATGGATCCCACCAATAGAACAGCTTCGTGATCATAATCAGAAGTTACTTCAAGGTGTTTTTGTGGTCCGCACTCTTGATGATGCAAAACAGATTTCTTCTTTTGCTAAAAAAGGCAAAAAAGCAACAATCGTCGGAGCAGGATTAATTGGTCTTGAAATGGCAGATTGTCTGTATAAAAAAGGAATGATGGTAACCGTGGTTGAAGCACTTCCAACTATTCTTGCAAACACCCTTGATGCAGATCTCACGGAACCAGTTCTTAAAAAAATAAAGGAACATGTCAGTGTGCTTACGAATCACCTCGTCATTAGAGCAGAAAGTAAAAATGGTTCAATTACTGGTGTTGTCGCTAAAGAGAAAGAAACAACAAATGAAACACGAATAGATACTGATGTACTTATTATATCAACAGGATGTAAACCTGAAATACTTCTCGCTAAAAAACTCGGATGCTTAATTGGGGAGAAGGGAGGAATTCTTGTTAATAACAGAACTGAAACATCGATACCAGATGTCTATGCAGTTGGGGATTGCACACAGTACGTTGATTTCGTTACCAACCAGCCGATTTTGGTAGGTCTTGGAAGCATCGGGGTACGACAAGGAATAACAGCAGGAATTAACGCAGCAGGAGGCGATTACCAACTCCCAAAAGGTTTGTTACAGACGTGTACCTCGGAATTTTTTGGTGTAGAAATCGCCGCAGTAGGCCCACCATCAAATAAAATAACAGATATTTCTATGATTTCAGGGAAATTCACAGGATCATCTCTTCCCAGTTATTTCCCGGGTGGAGAACCAATTACGATCAAGGTTATCTCACAAGCAGAAACAGGAAGAATTCTTGCTGCACAAGCCGTGGGAAGCAATGCGGCACAACGGATTAACACATTTGCCTGTGCAATATTAAACGAGATGACTGTGGAAAACCTGCGAAAGCTGGAGACTGCGTATGCCCCACCAATCGCACCTACCTTGGATGCAGTGACGCTTGCCTGTGATGTTGTAGCGTTGAAAATGAATCGTAGACAACGATCACCATGAAAATTCTTCATATTGCTGATACCCATCTGGGCTATTCCGCCTATCGAAAAGTAACTGATGAAGGCATCAATCAACGAGAACAAGACACGTATGATGCATTCAAACAATTCATTGACTATGCAATTCAAGTAAAACCCGATCTCATTCTCCATGCGGGAGACTTGTTTGATTCGGTTCGACCAACAAACCGGGCGATCACTTTTGCTCTCGCGCAGATTTTTCGTTTGTCTGAACAGAAGATTCCATTTGTGGTTATTGCAGGTAATCACGAGCACCCGAAACTCAGAGAAACAGGTCATATCTTCAGCATCTTTGATCACATAAATTACGTGTATCCGGTGTACAATGCACGATATGAACCGGTGTCGTTTACGATCCAGAAAAAACAAATTGTTGTCCACGCGATTCCCCAATGTCCCACATCTGATGATTTCAACAACAACATCAAAAAACTTGCACCGGATTCATCTGCAGACTACAATATAGTTCTTACTCATGGTATTGTGAAAGGAATAAAAGAATTCAGCATGAATGAGTTTGATGAACTGGTGGTTCCCACTGATACACTGCATTCTCAATTTGATTATCTTGCCTTGGGTCACTATCATAAATATACCAAGGTTCTTGACAACGTATTCTACCCTGGGTCTCCAGAACGATTTACTTTTGCAGATGCGAATGAAGAGAAAGGATTCATTGAACTTAATGGAACAAAAACACTACATCCCAATTTTATTGCGTTGAAAACCAGACCAATGATTGATGCACCACCGATTGACTGCGCAGATCTTTCACTTGATGATGTGATGAATCGGATAAAAAAAACAATCAAGGTTATTGAACCGCAAGAAAAAATATTCCGGTTGTTCCTTAATCATATCCCGTCTCATATTTTCAGAGGAATTGATTATCGCCTCATTCGAGAACTCAGCAAAGGAGCAGTTCATTATGAACTCAAAACAGCCATAGACCAAGAAGAAAATATGCCGTTGTCAGGATCAACAAAGATAGGATCGCTCATCCATGAGTTTGAATTGTTCCTTGGAACGCAGCAGATACCAAACAAAAACACTATCCTTACACTTGGTGCCGACTACATTGAAAAACGTGAGAAACGAGAAGGACACTCATGATATTGAAAACACTTACATTGAAAAACTTTAGGAAATTCAAACAAGTAGAAATTGAATTTCCTGATGGACTCATCGGTGTCGTGGGTCTGAACGGAGCAGGAAAATCTACGATTT
>CAIYYQ010000275.1 GCA_903930505.1 Methanobacteriota archaeon | reverse complement strand
AAACTCAGGTAATGAAATGATAAAACACATATTCGTTCTCATTACACTTCTTGTACTCCTTATCAATATCATCCCCTTATGCACTGCGGAAGATGATTCAGATGGAGATGGAATACCGGATTATTGGGAGAACTTCTACGGTCTCAACCCAAACGATGCCAGTGATGCAACAGGAGATATCGACCATGATGGATTATCCAATATCAGAGAATACAACAATGGTATCGATAGCACAAACCTATCCAATCCGTTTTCTGGAGGTCGTGTAAAAGCAGCATGGACAGGCTGCTACCCCTACCCAGGTGAAATGACTTCTGAGAAAGTCACTGAACTAATGAACGCGGGTATAAACACCTTTATCATCAACGACTTCGCGCCATACGTTCCCTACCAGAATCTTTCTTCCGATCCATCGGTTTTTGATTTAATCGGACCCGATCCAAATGCCCCCTACATCATCCCCTATTACTGGAACGGATATCCATATAATGCCCGCATCACTATTAAAGAAAAAGCAGCACTCGTCAAACAAGACGGCTTTGCTTATTTCCAAACCCTCGCCTTCGACTATAACGCCTTCCCAAACAGCAACTACGTTATCCCTAACGCCTACCCAGTCGTCTACTCCGACGGCACCTCAGGTTCGCAAATCAGCCCATTCTGCCCAGCATACTGGCAATGGCTGACAAAGATGGTGCGATCCCTTGCCCATCTTCCCATTCATTATCCAAACCTGTACCGCATCGACGGCGTCCTCTTCGACTTTGAACTCTACGGCCAAGAAGAACTGCATCGAGACACCTATTTTGATGAAACCTGGGGATTTGAAAACCAAACCTTTGATGCATACTGCCATGACAGAGGATACGATACACTCTATGGATGGAATAGCAATACCATACCCGCAGCACAACGTTTTAACCTCCTTGTCCAAAACCACCTGATCACAAACGTTTCAAATGGATACCACCAAGGCGACTACTACCTCTACCTCAGCAGTCTCATTAAAGAATATGCTACTACCATGCGAGAACAAGTCAAAGAAATCAACCCTGATTTCCTCATCGGCGCTTACCCATCACCACCAAAGACCCCCACTGGTCCTTCATCAACCCACCGTTACTACCTCGCTGAGATCTTCAGCGGATGGAGCACCCGTACGCAGCCTGCGGTTGTCTGGGGGACAGATATGTACGGCGGCGGCGGAGCGGATAACATCCCTCCGGGGTTATCTGAAAATAAAACAGCACAGGGATATTATAATCTCACCACGATATTTCCATCAATGATATCACCTGGAAATGAGATTTATGCCTATTATGTCGGCGGGGTTTCGACCCGCTGTTATTTCTCAGGGAACTGGGGATACAACCTCTACAACATAGCAACGAAAACCAACGGTTACTGGATCTTTACCACAACTGAATTCACCGGAGATTTGAAAAATCTTACTGGTGATTATTCAATACCTTACTTTGATCGTTTAAATAATACCGTGTATCTTGCAATATACAATTCCTCTGATACCCCTTGTAACACTCAAGAGATATATGAAACTGGAGTGCAGGATTATTATCATGAAATGGATGTTATGAACAGTGAGCTCACGCAATACTTTGAGAATTATCCCGGATATCCGACATTTCTTACAAAAATTTCACCGCCATTAGCACCAACGATATTTTACGAGTATCCTCAGCATATTTCAATTCCTAATTCAACAATTATTCCCTTGGGCCAAAAAAATGATAGTATCTTAGAATTACCTGAATCAAAAATACGTTTTGAGGGAGATCACAATTTTGTTTTTTATGCGACAAAAAACCAAACAGTACACATGAATGTTTCTAGTTATTTATGGACATATATCTCTGATGTAAACGCAGGAATAACATATGAAGTGTTGGATACTGAGGGTAATGAAATCATTCGTGGTGTATTACCGCGTCCCGTTGATCCCTGTTACAGCGGATATACTGCGATACCTGGAAGCATTTCCTTTACAGCTCCTGCCACAGGGAAATATTTTCTGCTTATTGATCCAAAGGTTGTGAGCTGTTTTGAAATCAATTCTACGAACGTACCGCTCTCGTTATATAAACCATACCGCGAACCAACTGCTCAGGCTCCATTAGATGATAATGATTACATCCACATCGTTGATATGTACTCGGATTGGCTGAATCGGGTTTACACGCTCTATTTCTGGGTAAAGGATGACGTGACGATGTTCAGCGTTCATATAAAAACCAAAGCATCCTATAATGGAGGATTCCATGCAGCAATCTCCAAGCCAACAGAGCAGGGATACGAAATAATTGCAACCAACGATACCGCATCAACCAACAAGTCAGTATTTTTGAATATCACGGTCTCGCCTGACGAGACAAAACACATTTGGAAATTAGTTATCTCTAAACCTCTGGATGGACAACAAGTTCTCGGAGATATATACGTTCGATTTGATAACACGATTGACCCATATTTTAGTTTTACGAACGATTCACGATATTTCATGATCGAGAATCATCCTCCAATTGCAGAGGAAGACGTATTCACTGTGAATCAAGGCAGTGCCAATAACCTCCTTGACGTAGTAGCCAATGATCATGATTCTGAACAAGATGTGCTTCAGATGTTGGATTTGATACAACCACTCCATGGAGTCGCAAATATAGAAAACAATAAAGTACTATACGCTCCAACTTCCGGTTTCAACGGGGATGATACGTTCACCTATCAAGTTACCGATGGGTGGAATGTATCAAATTGGACGCAGGTAACAGTCCATGTCTCAACTCAATATTATGGTGGCGGAGAGGGATATCAAGGTTCCGGTGGTGATTCATCAACTAAAGAAAATAAAAATAATTCTCAGGAAAATGTATCGGGTAATTCATCAGCGGGTAATACCTCAGGTGACGGGGGGAACGAATCGGATATATCGGATGATCTATCGGGTGATAATTCCTCAGATAATACGAATTCCTCAATTAACTCTGATGACGATTATACAGGGATGCTCAACTTAGGATCAGATGCGGATAATCATGCATTTACTCTTGAACAAGAAAAAGTAACCCTGTTGTTTTCATTTATTGGCATTAGTGTTGGCTGTGGAATCATTCTCTGTTCTATAATTATATTGAAACGAAGGATTCCAAGGAAATCAACATCAATAGATATCTCTTCAGAAAGTATTGACGAGATTAGCAGTCTCCTTGTTCTTGCACAGCAGAACAGCTGGAATCCTAAGCTAGCAGGAAGGTATTATTATCAGGCAAGGGCACAATTTTTAGAGAGATCCAAAGCTATAACTAGGAAACAGTATAAAATCGTTCAGAAACAACTTTTGGAAACATACACTCGTCTTTAGTAGAATCTGTTTTATTTTAATCGGAATTTTATTTGTCGATCCTTTGGTTTTGTTTTCTTTACATCAATCTTGTTTTCTCTGGCCAGCCATCCAAGAGCAGAATATGCTTCTTTTTCGTCGATTTGTGTAAGTTTCGTGATATTTGAGACATCGATTTCTCCCCAGGCGTCAAGAGTCTTCCATACTTTACCTGCATCGGTACCGATTTTTGGTGTTAAATTGCTTTCTCCAAGTTTGTAGACCGTGCCATTTCTACATATCTTATTTTCTTTGGCAAGCCATCCAACTGCAGCATGAAATGCTTTTTCATCAAGTTTTGTTGTTTTTAACAGATTGGTCTCTGAAAGAGGACCCATTACGTTTAAGGTTTCCCATATCTTTCCAGCATATTGGCCATATTCTTCAACGGGGGTTGTCATACATCCATCCTCCAAAACACATGAATATAAAAGAAGGTTAAATATGTTATGCTTCGGTTTCATACATCGAAGATTTTTTTTATGCGGCATGCTTTGCAAGAGCGTTGTGCCGAAAAATGTTGCAGGTAAAATAAGGATGATAAACGTAACAAAATGAAACAAAATACTGGAGAAAACATTATATAGCGGGTTTAACATAAGATTAAGGGGGATAAAAATACACAAGACTATCGTATTTGGAAGCATTGGGACAGTTTTTCTTGTTGTTCTTGCATCGTTTTCTTCGGCAGTGAATATTCAAACCGTAAAATCAACTCATGCAAATATTGTTGGTTCGTTTGAACCAAGATTTCAAAAACTCGTTGATGTCCTTTCTCAAAAAGGATTTTCACCGCAAATGAAAGCAATGGTTCCAAAAGACCAATATGTTCAGCTATTGAAAGATATGTTTGACTTAAAAACAGAAAATAAAATGGATTCGAGAATCTCTAAACTATTGAATGTGTGTTCGGCATTTCATAGTGTGGTAGATACGGGGAGCAATGGTCGCATCCTTTTTGTGTTGTTTCTCACGATTGTCATCGAATTTTTTGTGTATCTTGTAACGGTGCAGTCGTCACCTCTTGCACTGCTGTTCCTTTCCATCGTGATTAACGGCATCACGAATCCTTTAGTGAACTTTGTGTACTATTTCATCTACAATAATGTTTTTGTACTTGAGACGATTGTGTTTCTTGTTGAAATCGTAATGATCTTCATCTTATTTAATGCATTTTCCGTAGAGGTGAGTCTTTCAAAAGCAGTATTGATTTCATTACTTGCAAATCTGTTCAGCTACATCTTTGCGACAGGGATAACAAAACTTGTCTATGATGTTT
>CAIYYQ010000274.1 GCA_903930505.1 Methanobacteriota archaeon | reverse complement strand
TTGTTTTGATGTCTTTTGCCTCAATGGTACTTTCATGTATTTTTGTAATCAGAAGTGTATTCATTGATGGGCAACTCCGACAAGTTCTGAAAGTGTTTTAATATGATGTTGTTTCATCCAGCATTCAAGATCAGTGCAGATGGTTTTGAACACTTCTGGTCCTTCTGTGTAAAATGCTGTGCCTATTTGTACTGCTGAGGCACCTGCCATGATGTATTCAAGTGCATCAGATGCTGTAGTGATTCCGCCGACACCAATGATAGGTATTTGTACGTTTTTTGCGATGTCGTATACACAACGTACTCCTATGGGTTTTATTGCTTTTCCAGAGTATCCCCCTGTTTTGTTTGCGAGTATTGGCATGCGTACTTCGGGATCGATTTTCATTGCTTTTACGGTGTTGATGGCAACAATGGCATCTGCTCCTGCTTTTTCTGCTGCTTTTGCAAGATCGCTAATTGAGGTGACGTTTGGTGATAATTTGACAAACACAGGTATTGATACAGATTTTTTTACATTTTTAATGATTTCTTGTATAAGAATGGGGTCGGAACCTATTTCCAGTCCGTATCCTTTTGCATGGGGGCAGCTGAGGTTAAGCTCTAATGCTTTGACGCTGTATTCTTCCATTTTTTTTCCAAGGGTTACAAATTCTGATGAGTTTGTTCCATAGATGCTGCCGATAATTGGTGTTTTTGACTTGGTTGTTTGTTGTAGTTCTTTACCGTAGTGGTCTATTCCTGGGTTAGGTAATCCCATTGCATTTAATAGTCCGTGTTCAAGTTCAACGATTGTTGGATTTGGGTATCCTTCTCGAGGGATAAGACCGATGGATTTTGTGACAATCGCGCCAGCACCCACATCGATGACGCGTTGTATGCTGCCTGCGTCTTCATCCATGATTCCTGAGGCGAGCATTGTTGGATTTAATAGTTCTAAAGTTGAGATATGTGTTGTGAGATTGACCAAAGGAACACCAAAAAAGGAAATGGGATGTGTGGTTATAAAGATATTTTCTTTTGATTGTGATTTAATATGAAAAAAATGGTTGTTGATGAGTTGAGGATGGATGCGGAGGATGTACGATCATTGCAGGTGAAGGTTGGTGAGGAGAGGAGAAAGGATTGGTTATAAAATTTTTCTCACCTGATGGTGGTACATCCCCCGTTTTGTGTTACTGTAATTTTAATTTTTTTTTCTTCTGCCACCCTTTTTTTCCATCTATTGATGGTACAATATTGCTATTGTTAACAATTGTTAATATTGTTCTATATTTAAACATTTCGCTTGTAGACGTTATGTATGTGGATCCTCAAGAAAAATTAGTTAAGGTCATATACAAACGCATGCATGAACGCCAAAAATTAACATAACTTAATTTTATCGATTAACAACGTTAATTATAAGTATGATGAATGCTATTTCAGAAAGCATGCAACGAACACCTTGTGAATACATGATGTGGAATGGTTTACCAGTAATCCGCAAAGAAATCGCAAAATGCATGATTAAAGACTACAAACTCAACCAAAAAGCAGCAGCAGAAAAACTCGGAGTGACACCCGCTGCAGTATG
>CAIYYQ010000273.1 GCA_903930505.1 Methanobacteriota archaeon | reverse complement strand
TTGGCTTCGATTTTTTACCAACACTTTTTTTAGACACTGATTTCTTCGCTACAGCTTTCTTTGCTTTTGGTTTTTTTGACTTCTGTTTTATTACTATGGGTTCTTGAGGTGTAACTGGCTCAATCATCAACGGTTCCGCTGCCGTAGTCTCCTTCGAAAGAGAAGATGATTCCAGCGAGGGTTCCTTAGATTCCTCTTTTGGCACATCATATGATGCTTCTATCGGGCTTTTTTCTTCTAAAGCACCTTCTACAACACATGTTTCGCTTTCACCAAGAACCTTTGTGATAGAAACAACCCGATCACCCTGGTTCAAGCGCATAATACGAACACCCATCGTATTTCGTCCTTGACTTCGCAGATCTCTCATCGGTATCCGAACAGTCATACCGAGTTTAGTTGTGAAAATCAGTTCGTTTTCATCAATCACTTGACTGACGAAGATAACTTTTCCGTTCCGATCATTAGTCACAATAGTACGAACACCGGTGCTTCCCCTATGTGTCTTACGATATTCCTCAATCGGGGAACGTTTCCCAAAACCGTTTTCTGTTACGGTGATAAGTGATCCTTCAACATCAACATCAGCCATCGCAACCACAGCATCATCTTTTTTCTTCAGACGCATACCGATGACACCATGAGCAGTTCGACCCATCGGCCTGATCTCTTTTTCGGTGAAACGCACAGCTTGACCACCAGCAGACGCCATCATAATCGTCCGTTCTCCATCAGAGAGAACAACATTGATGATTTCATCGCCTTCATTAAGCTCAATAGCTCGAATACCATTGACACGAATATTACCGTACGCAGAAAGCGAAGTTTTTTTCACAAGACCTTTCTTCGTGGCAAACACCAGATAATGCGTATCATCAAACTCATGAACTGGAATTGCTACCTCGATTTTCTCGCCTTCACTTAGACGCGGCAACAAATTGATGATTGCTTTACCTTTCGCATGACGATCACCCTCGGGAATCCTGTATCCCTTCAACCAATATACCTGTCCACGGTTCGTGAAAAACATGATGTAATCATGGGTTGAAGTGGTGAAACAATCAACAACGATATCTTCCTCTTTTGTTTTCATGCCGATAACGCCTTTACCACCTCGATGTTGCGTCCGATACGTGTCCACAGGCGTTCGTTTAATGTACCCGGTCTCTGTAATGGTGATAATGACCTCTTGTTTCGGGATTAAATCCTCGATTTCAATGCCGATTTCACCCTCAACGATTTCAGTACGTCTTGCATCACCAAATCTCTCTTTTATATCCAAAAGCTCGCGTTTAATTTCATTTAAAATCTTCTGTTTGTCATTCAATAATTCTTGCAACCGCTCAATTAACTGTTTTGTTTCAGTGTAGTCTTTCTCAACGGATTCAATCTCCATACTCGTGAGCTTCTGCAGCCGCATATCAAGAATAGCTTTCACCTGAATCTCAGAAAGTTTAAACCGTGTCATCAGTTTGTTTTTTGCTTCATCTACATCTTTACTATGACGGATGATTTTAATGACTTCATCGATGTTGCGAAGAGCAATCAATAGTCCTTCAAGAATGTGCATTTTTTCGTTTGCTTTTTTGAGATCGTAGGTTGTGCGTTTCGTAATGATTTCGATACGGAATTCAATGTATAACTGGATGATTTCTTTTAACATGAGAACTTTTGGTTCACCTTTGACAATCGCAAGATTCAAAATACCAAAAGTAGATTGAAGCTCAGTATGCTCAAACAACTGATTGAGCACAACATCCTCGATTGCATCACGTTTCAAATCAATGACAATACGCATCCCGTTCCGATCACTTTCGTCACGCAGATCAGAAATACCTTCAATTTTTTTGTCTTTTACAAGCTCCGCAATCGTCTTTAATAGATTTGATTTATTGACCATGTACGGAATTTCAGTGACAATAATCCGTTTTTTCTCTTCATCCTCAAATGATGTTTTCGCACGGATACGAACAAGCCCTCGCCCGGTTGTATACGCGTTTAAAATTCCTTCACGGCCATAGATGATTGCACCAGTTGGAAAATCTGGTCCTTTAATGATTTCCATTAGCGAAGCGGTCGTCGTCTCAGGGTCATCGATCACACGGATGACACCATCAATCACCTCAGACAGGTTATGCGGCGCCATATTCGTCGCCATACCAACCGCGATACCAGAGGAACCATTCAACAAAAGATTCGGTAACACCGCAGGCAACACCACAGGTTCCTGCAACGAACCATCAAAATTATCATGCCAATCCACCGTCTCTTTCTCAATATCCTGAAGAACGAGTTTCGCGATCCTTGACATCCGCGTCTCCGTATATCTCATCGCTGCAGGAGAATCACCATCAACAGATCCGAAGTTACCTTGCCCGTCTATCAGCGGATAACGCATAGAAAACGTTTGCGCAAGACGAACCATTGAATCATATACTGCCTGATCACCATGCGGATGATACTTACCAAGAACGTCTCCGACGACACGCGCAGATTTCCTATACGGTTTCTCATGAGTGAGACTCATCTCATTCATATCATAAAGAATACGACGATGAACCGGTTTTAACCCATCACGAACATCAGGCAGCGCCCGACTCATGATAACGCTCATAGAATAATCGATGAATGCACGTTTCATCTCATGTTCAATGTCACGAAGAATGTCTTTTTTCACAACAGGTTCATCAGTCATTGTTTCTCACCTCAGATATCAAGATTAATCACATCTCGTGCATGCAACTCAATGAATTCACGTCTGGGTTCCACTGCCTCACCCATAAGAATCGTGAAAAGTTTATCTGCCTCAATCGCGTTTTCAATAGTCACCTGAATCATCACCCGATTCTCAGGGTTCATGGTTGTTTCCCAGAGCTGCTCCGGATTCATTTCTCCAAGACCCTTATACCGTTGAATGCCGATACCTGTTTCCCCAAGTTCTTTGGTCTTCTGCAGTTTTTCCCGATCTGAAAATGCATACGCAATTGTTTTTCCTTTTGTGATTTTATAAAGCGGAGGCTGTGCAATGTACATGTATCCTGCTTCGATCAGCGGACGCATATATCGGAAAAAGAATGTGAGAAGAAGAATACGAATGTGTTCACCGTCAACATCTGCATCGGTCATTAACACAATTTTATGATACCGTGCGTTTTCTATGTTGAACTCCTCAGCAATACCAGTACCAATCGCAGTGATTAACGCAAGGATTTCATTGTTCTGAAGGATTTTATCCATCCGTGCCTTTTCGACGTTGAGGATTTTTCCTCGTAAGGGAAGAATCGCTTGGAACCCCTTATCTCGTGCTTGCTTTGCACTGTTGTGAACAAATACGCCACTGGCTAATGCAAAGTTATGGGTATGCAGGACTTCAATGTCATAGACATCTAGTTTTTCAGATAGTGGAATAATATCAATTATTTTATGGTTGTAATTAACAACTGCTTCAATAGCTGCTTCGTTATTTCCTTCAAAGAAGCGATTAATAAAAGTTTCATATCGTAAGAGATTCTTGTCATTTGTTTGTTTGCGTAAAAGATCATACTCACAGATATTTACTTGTTTATAGTTGTCATAAATTTTTCGTAAAGCCTGCAATGTATTTGTATAATATGTTTTATTGTAGGCCTCTTTTCTTTTTGTTCGAAATTCGGGCGTCCATTGTTCTTTTGTTTTTTGTCGTCTCCATTCAATGAGTTGTATATCCTCCCATTGATTTTTTGCAACTTCTGAATACTGAGTTTTTAGTTCAGGATGACAAATGAAAAATTCCTTTACTCGTTTTGATTGTTCATCCCTATGTTTTTGATCACTCCAATATTTTCTTTGTTCAGCGTTTAATCTGTTTAGAGTTTTTCTTTTATAATCTTCATTCGTGTTGTAAAAGTCCAAATATTTTTTCATTATGTATTTCTTGTAATCAGGATCCTCCCATTGTTTCGTTGCTTTTTCACTGAGAATTTTCCGCGTCTGCGGCTCTTTCATTCTTTTGCTCATTTTTTGTCTGAATTCTGCTGTTCGTTTTAACAATCGACATTTTTCTTTTGTCTCTTCAGTATGAAGCGTACGATGTGCCAAATCCCTATGAAGTTTCAGATGTTCTTCTGATTGTAATCTGATGATATTTGTTGGGTTGTTGTTTAATTTGTTAAAATCAATATGATGTTTATGTGGTCCAATTTCTGAAGAATATATACCATTTTCAATGTTCCATTTATCTCCTAAAATATGAGTAAATATCCACCGATGTTCTTTGTTGTCGTATATTAACTCATATCCTTTGATAGTGATTCGTTTTCCTTTTCGCGAGAGTTGCCGTCGTAATGGCATAAGGGACTCAAAGAATGTTATATCTTTAGCTTTCTTGAACAGCCCAGTTCTTGTCATAAAAGGATGATCTGGCGTGCAGATTATCTCCTTTTTATTGTCCAGGAGAATTTTAATAACCTCGGCATTTCGTTTTGTGATCCGCGGGTTTTTTATTTCTTCAATACCGATGGTGCCATCTTCCTTTATTGTATAGCAAAAATTTCTTTTCCCTTGTTGATCTTCTTCAACAAGCTGCTTAAATGTGATATTTCTGCCGTCTGCAAGTGCGATTTCTGTATTACCTGAAAAACAACCACCTGCACTATCTCCTTCCACAAGATAAATTTCAGATTTAGAAGGATCCCGACTGGAACAATCTGCAAGCTTTCCTGGTAGTGCTGATGATTCAAGTAAACCTTTTCGCCGGGTGAGTTCTCGTGCTTTTCGCGCTGCCTCACGTGCTTTGCTTGCGAGGACTGATTTTTCGATGACGATTCGCGCGACAACCGGGTTTTCTTCAAAAAACTCTGAGAGTTTCTCAGAGGTGATACTTTCAACGATTCCACGGACCTCGGAATTGCCGAGTTTCATTTTTGTTTGTCCTTCGAACTGCGGATGAGCTATTTTACAGGAGATGACTGCAGTTAATCCTTCTCTGGAATCTTCACCGCTCAGGCTGAATTCTGGGTCACTGAACATCTTGTTTTTTTTGCCGTAATCGTTGAGTACACGGGTGAGTGCTCCTCTGAACCCGATAAGATGTGTTCCTCCTTCGACGGTGTTGATGTCGTTGACAAAGGTGAAAATATTTTCTGTGTATCCATCAGTATATTGGAGTGCGATTTCAACTTGGACTCCTTCTTTTTCTCCCTGGATGGAGATTGGATTGGGATGTAAAGAGGTTTTATTTCTGTTGATGTAAGAGACGAATTCGCCGACACCACCGTTGTATTGGTAGATTTCTTGTTTTCCATCGCGTTCATCAACGAGTTTTATGTTGAGTCCTGCGTTAAGAAAGGCAGTTTCCCTCAGTCGTGTGGATATTGTTTCAAAGCTGTATTCTGTTGTTTCAAAAATGGTTGGATCTGGTAAGAAAGAGACCGTGGTTCCTGTATCTTTTGATTTTCCTACTATTTTTAGGGGGGTGACGGTTTTTCCTTGTTCGTAGCGTTGGGCGTATTCTTTGTTGTTTCGTCTGACTTTGACTTCTAACCAGGTGGAGAGAGCGTTTACTGCAGAGACGCCGACGCCGTGTAATCCTCCAGA
>CAIYYQ010000272.1 GCA_903930505.1 Methanobacteriota archaeon | reverse complement strand
CCTTGGTTGTATCGTATTTTGGTTCGTATGGTCAAGGATGGCAAAACCTTGGGCTTACGATTGCAGGGATGATTGCTCTTGTTGAGTATTTGATACCGATTATTGCGTTAATGCTCGGCTATGGTGCTATTACCGGGGAGATCGAACGAGGATCCATGAATACGTTGTTATCTCTTCCTGTTACTCGCAAAGAAATTCTTATAGGAAAATTCCTTGGTTTGGGGAGTGTTCTTTCATTGACGGTCTTGGTTGGGTTTGGTGTTGCTGCAGGTATCATTGCATTAAATGTTTCTAATGTGAACTATGGTGATTACTTGATATTTATTGGTGCTTCGATTCTCATTGGTTTAGTATTTTTGAGTATCGCGCTTTTTCTTTCATCGTTTTTCAAAAAACGTTCAACGGCGATGGGGGCCGCCATCTTTTTTTGGTTCTTTTTCGCTATGATTTTTAGTATTATTCTCAGCGGTCTTCTCTTTTCAACTGTTGGTTTTGAGCAATTTATTGCAGGTACTGCAACTATTCCTGATTGGTATTATGGTATTGAGCTTGTGAATCCTCTTTCTGCTTACTCTGGATTGGTGTCACTCAATGTGGGTCCTGTCAAGATCATGGCTTCGCAAGGTGTTAGCGGAGTCACGGTCCAGTATCCTTCATTTTATACTAGTTGGCTTATGCTTGTTATTTTATTTATTTGGATTGCAGCGTTCCTTCTTCTTGCATTTTGGAGGTTTAACAAAAGAGATATCTAGTCCATCTCGTGGAGTGCAGCTTCTAAAAAATGAACTCTTTCATAAAGATTTTTTCAGAAATAAATTGTTTCACTGTGTCGATATCTGAATCAAGATATATTGCACCGATGATTGCTTCTAGTGCGTTCGCAAGGTTTGTTTTGTTTGTTGATCCGTTCTGTTTATGTTCTCCTTTTCCAAGAAGTAAATAATTTCCGAGCTGTAACTTGTCAGCTTGTTCCGCTAAATGTTTGTTGTTTACTTGGTTTGCTCTGCGGCGGGTAAGTTCTCCTTCAGAGAAATATTTGTTACTTTTATAGAGTTGTTCCGCTGCCACTAAATTAAGGATACCGTCCCCTAGAAATTCCAGTCGTTCGTTATATTCAAGCGATGTGGTTGCTTCAAATGCATACGTCTTATGGGTTAGAGCGGTTTTGAGCAGGTTTTTGTTTGTAAATGTGTATCCTAATGTTTTCTCAAGTTGTTCAAGCGTATTATTTTTCATAGGCACACCTATTGTATTTGATAGTTGTACATTAATTTATCATCATGTGAATGTAATGTACTCAAGAATTTTTTTCCCAATTTCAGGGTCGTCAAAACAAGCGAGAAACTGCTCAGTTGAGGTAAACGGTCGTTTGGTAAGAATCCGTATCACTCGTTTTTTTCCAAGGCCAGGAAGTGCTTCCAGTGTTTCGCGTTGTGCGGTGTTGATATTGAGTAGAAACGGAACTGCGGTGAGCGATCGATATCCATAATCAATGATGTTTACATCAAGAAACGTATGTAACGGTAGTACGCCAGGGATGCCGACAAGCAGTGGGTAGCTTCCTAGTTGTCTTGCGAATGTTGTTTTTCCTTCGTAGAGTTCTGTGTATACATCGTTGAGGATGGTTCCTTTTGGTGTGAGTCTTTCAAGTAGTGGTCGTTCAATGTTTTCTCGTACTAGCCGTTTAAACCTATGGAATTCTTTTTTGTGTTTTCTGATGAGTTTGTCACCAACTGAAAACATTTTTGTTCCTGGGATCGGGATGACTTGGCGAAGGTTGATTCTTCGAAGTAATAATCCTTCGTTGTACACTTGTTGTAAGAATTCGTAGTTGAGTTTAAACGTGTTTTTTGTTTCTCCTTCTAATCCACATACGAAGTTTAGCCCTGGTAAAAGCTCTGGTAATCCATTTTGTCCTCGTACGGAACCAACCTCATTGATGAGTCGTATTGCCTCAAGTACTTCTTCGGCTGATGCTTTCAAGTTGTTTTTCTTGATTACTACAGGATCTGTGCTTTCGACACCCATCGCTGCAACATCACCAGATGTGTGATATTTGATGATGGTTTTTGCGATACGTCTGCTTTCTTTTGGATATCGTGCGACAACACCTGGGTTAACGTTATCGATGTGTAATGTTTTCAAATTGGGTGCAACACTGCGGATTCCTTTGAACAGTTGTTCTAAGGCATCAGGGTTTGGTTTCGGGAACTCTTTTTTTCCTGCATCGTTTGCCATATATGAGAATAAACAGGGTTGATTTCCTATGCGAAAATGTCGTACCCCTGACGTATACAACATATGAATTTCATTTATGATATCCTTGGGAAGTCTGAATGAGGGATTTCCTTTGGCTGGTTCGCTGCAGAATGAGCATCCACCAACGATACTGCGTGAGCATCCTCTGTATGTTTCAATTTCTGCGATTAGATATTGTGGGTAGAATGGATGTTGAGTAACGATCTGTGCACCTGCTTCAGCAAATTTTTGTATCCTGTGTGGGTCTAAGCGGCAATGCGCTGAATCTACTTGTTCTATGTTGAGATGCTGATGTAACAAGTCTGAAAGAACAATGTCTCCGTCACCGGTGATGATGAGATCAAACACGTCTTCTACGCTTTGGATATTTTGTACATGTTTTCCTCCGCCAAGTCCAAATCCTATTTTGGCTGCGGGTCCACTTAAAAGTTTCAGAGGTTTTGTGAGAGAATTAATAATTGAAACAAGTTCGTTAGGGCTTGCGGGAAGACCAGATAGATATCGTCCTGGAACTGAGGTGCCAGCGACAACAACGACAACATCTGATTTTGCAAGTGCATCAAGAGTTGTTTTGTCTTTGCGTATTTGGTCAATTGTGACGTAGAACACCGTTGCTTTTTTGTCGAAGTTCCATACAGCACCCGCTAGGTATCGTGGATACGGGCTGATGTATGGTGGGACGCCAAGACAGGTTGGTTCGTCAATATATCCATCGAGTATCGAAATTGTCAGCATATGTTCATTTTCTAAAAAACATCGTTGCTTTAATATGTTCTTGTCTATCAAGATCGGTTTTGTGAGTAACACTAATTTTTTTTTGTATATGTGAGATTTCATGGTATAAATAGATTGTTCATTTTTTGATTGTCTATTATTTTATAATTTAAAAGGAGAAAAAAGAGGACTTTAGAGCAAAATACTAGTTACCAAAACATTTATATATAAGTTCTTGTATTGTCCGGCAAAGCATATCGAAAGGTTTAAAAGACTTTCGGGGGAGTTTGTTATGCTTCCGATACAAACAAAAAAGAAAAAAGACAAACGTCAAAGCATAGAAGAAATT
>CAIYYQ010000271.1 GCA_903930505.1 Methanobacteriota archaeon | reverse complement strand
TATGGTTGTGAAAGTTCATATGTTTTTTTCAGATCCTTCATCCCTTTTATTTGTTCCTCTTTTCCAAAGTAGGTGCGTTCCTCGGTATCGTATTCATCCACGAGATTTAACAATCCTAACCCAGAGTCAAAGACAAGATGCTTTTGCGGCTGGTTGTTTGTAATTAAAAATCGAAGTACCTCTGGAGGAGTCATATGCAGCATTTCTTCTGCGCTTAACGCAGTTCCTTGGGAACTATGCATTGCTCCTTTGTCTTTTAGCAAAATGAATTCATAAACAAGTAATGCCGGATGAGGATATTTGTAGATCTGTTCAACAATCTGTGCTCCGGTGTCTCGGGCGCCGCCAACTGTTGCAAGATCCTTTCCGCAGGGTTCAAAGGTAACACCAAGCATTTTCCATCGTGCTGGCCAGTCGACACGCCACGGAAGTTTTCCGACGCCGCCTTTGCGAATATCAATCTCCCCATGATGTCCGCATGTACAATTGTATTCAATCATAGGATATTCATACAAGATTGGTGTTGTGGTGGTTAGTTTTTTGCAGTTTTCACAGCAAACATTAAATGGAAGCCAATTTTTCGGTAGCTCGCGTTTTGAAATGGTTTCGAGGATGTGACCAATGTTTTTTGTGTTTTCTAACGCAATTTGAATCGCTTCAGCGTATTCACCGTTTCTATACATTTCACTTGCGCGGTGCACCTTTGGAGTAACACCGATTTCTTTTAACGCTTGTAAAAATGAGCTAAGAAAATGATCCGCGTAGCTTTTATGACTGCCACACGGGCAGGGGATATCGCAGATAGGTCGTCCTACATGCTGCTCATATTGTTCTTTGGAAAGATATGGATACACGCGTCGTAACGGGTCAAAATCATCAGCGACGTAGATAAGTTCTGCGTCTCCGCCCTTTTCCACGAGGCAGCGAAATACTGCATCTGTCGTTAAAATCTCTCGCATGTTGCCGATGTGGATCGGACCTGAGGGTGTGATGCCGGTCGCTAACACATGATTCTTTTGTTTCTGAAGTAATGTATCAGCAAAAACCTCTGCCCAGTGCATTAGAGAACCTTCATACAAGCAATGTGTGTTAAATGGCTCGTGCTCGAATTAATGATCGCAGTGGGACGCCATCAACATCATTTGTTGCAGTTTTATTGAGAATACACAAACAGAGGACCGGTTTTCCTTTCTCAGCTTTAGTTGCCTTAATCGCACTTTTCAATGTCTCTCCGCTTCCAACAACGTCATCAACGAACACGACGTTCTTTCCTGTAACAGTCGCATAATTTGAACAGAACGCACCTGATTTCTCATGGTGTGGTCTAAATAATGCTAGATCAATCCCAAGGTTTTCCGCAATAAATGTCGCGTACGGTATTCCATTGATCGCGATACCAACAACCGCATCAACCGTGAAATCTTTTTTCTCTGATTCCTCAAGGACGATGTCACTGAAAGCATCAGCAAGATATCCAATACGTGATGCAGAGACTCCAACTGATCGCCAGCCGACTTTCACGTCACCTTCAGGTTTTTTCTCTTTGCCTTTGTTCAGTAACCAAACCGCTGTTTCTTTAGAGACATTCAGTTCTTCAGCAATGTCATAGTCGGAAAAACCACTCTCTTTGTATTTTTGCGCCTTTTTTACGAGCGACTCTATTTCTTTCATTAAACAAACACCC
>CAIYYQ010000270.1 GCA_903930505.1 Methanobacteriota archaeon | reverse complement strand
TCTGATATATATCCATAAGTATCTTTTTCTTTTGGGGTGGCACAACCGATTGCTGCGCCGATTAGCCGATTTGGTTCGTTTGTCGTGTTTCTGGACATAACAACGTAGGTGATTTCGCCAGCGCTCAGTTCTTGTACCCCTTTTTCTTTTGAGATGATTTTACAATGTGGTGGGATGATACTTGAGACGTAGACAAGGTTACATTGTTCGATATCTGCATCTCGCAACGCAAGTTCAAATGCTTGGAGTTCATGTTTATGTCTTCCAACGCCTTTGGTAAAAAAAACTTTCTTTGGTACCATGCTGTGGAGAAATCAAAACTAATGTTATAAATATATCTGTGGAAAACACGTGTTATTTTTGTTCTTCCTCAGACGGCTCTTCGTCGTTTTGTTCTCCTTTTAACATCGACTGTTTTTTCAGGAGATCTTTCATTTGTTTTTGGATATCGACATGTTCTGATTCTTGTTCTTCTTCCTCCATTTGTTCTGCAGTAACTGCCGGCATGTCTTCCGTCATTTTTGTGCGCACTTTGAGAAGGTCACGCATTTGTTTTTGTATATCAAGCTGTTGTTTCTGGTATTCAATTTGTTCTTTATGATACGGGGTCGTAACCGTGCTTTGCGTCAGGTTTTCTATTAATTTTTTTATTTCTTTATAGGGGTAGACACCGTGGAGTTCGTAATAACTTCGTGCTCTTGGAACTTGAACTTCTTTTCCTCCACCTACAATACCAAGTCCTTTTACTCTTCCTTTTTTTCCGCCGACTTCCAAGCCTGCTGCAGCAAGCGCTTTGTCACTTCCTAGTCCGAACCCGCCTTGGCTGATTGGTGTAATAGTACCAAAACCGAAGATCTGCCCGAGGATCCCTTGTTTTGAACTAATGTCTGAGATTTTGTCATATCGGATCGTTCGTTCTTGTTTCGTGAGAATACCGCCTTTGAAGATAACCCGAAGATTGGTGATAATATATCTATGGCGTCTGCGGTACAGTTCCACTATTAGAAACCCTGCAAATGAGCTGCAAATGGAATAGATGGGAATAACAAGGTTGGATTGTGTCTGCCATCCTGGGCCGAATACAAGTGCGATACCGCCGAGGACAACGCCGAGGTAGAGGAAAAATATGTTCCATTGTACGGTCCCAAGAGCAATGATGATTCCTGTGAGGAGGATGACGATTCCCCAGATGACAAGGATCCCCCAGCTGTTTGCGATGAAGAATTCTTTGTAGGTTGAGAAATGAGCAATCCATCCGACAACAATTCCCCAGACAATTAGAAAAATGCAGAGTGCCTGCAGTTTCATAAAGGATAATGGATGAGGTGAAAGAATTTTTTCTACGTATTCATTGTTGAGCAGTTCTTCTTGGTCCATCTTTAACCCTCCTTGGTTTCATCATTTTCTTGGTTTTAAATCTATTGGTCCTGTTTTTTAGAAGGAGAATGATGATAACGACGACCGTTAACAGAATCATAACACCAAGCGAAGCCGGTCGTGCTTGAGTATCTTGGACGTTGAATGCGAAGAGGACTATTCGTGTTGTGATGTAGGATAGTGGCAGTGTAAGGTACGGGATTATTTTTTTTCTTCCTTGTATTTCATCTGTTGATCTGATTAATAGGATGATGAGATGCGTGATTACTAATGCGACGATGGCGAGAAACGAAAGCCATGTGAACACCGTGAATACATTCAAATACCAGGAGAACTGAAAGAAGAAGGTGATGTAGTAGAAGATATATGCTGCAAACACAAGTAAGAGAATGAACAAAGGTTTCTCAAGGAACAATGATTTGATGTTATCAAGATCATGTTTGAAGGTGATTTTATCTCGTTTTCCTTCTCCTACTGAACTTGGACGTATGCCCAACCCAAAAAAAACAAGGAGCACGAAGAAACCAGCGTGAAATGGATTGAAGAAATCAAGCGATGCGAGAAATGAAAACAGATTCTCAGCGAAGTTTAAAAAATTTTTTCCAAATGCTTGGAGATGATCAGAGAACGTATAATCGGTGAGATTGGAAAACACAACTCCGTTTCCCATCAAAAAAAACAAACAGATGAGCAAAAGAGCAGCCGGAAGGAAAAACGGTCCGATGAAAAGAATAGCTTTTGCGAGCCATTCTCTTGATCCTTTTTTTTCTTGCTTCGGTGTTACCGTTTCTTCAGTTACACTTACTTCAAAGTGGGAAATTCCGCTTCTTGTGATGGTGTATCCTAAGGCTTGGCAGATTGCCTGGAAGAAGATGCCGATGAAGTTTGTGAGTCGAAAAAATGGCTGGTGATTTTCACTGATTGTTATAAGGAGGTGTTTTTGACTTTCGATGAATACCAGTTGCAGAAACCAAAATAGAAGCATGCAGAGAATTGGTGCAAGCGGGGCAAACAGGTAGATATCAACAGGCGATCCAGTCATCTCTCTTCAAATACGATAGGGCCAGTAGTGTATAAAATCTTTTTTGATTTATTTTTTTTATACAGCACTATAAATTATGGCGAGGATTGACACACCCCGGTTTCTTTCCCAGAGGTTACTTGGATTGTTGAATCAAAGATATGATATTTTTCCGAAAGATACTTGTTGAGAGATTGGATAATCTGTTCTTGTTTCATCTGGATGTTATCTGTCTGCAGAGTAACATGAGCTGAAAACATCAGGATGTCTGGGGTAATCGACCAGATATGAGCGTTATAGAGCTCTTTGATTTCAGAGAAATTCTTTTTCAAATCATCTGAGATAATGTCAATGTTCAGTCCTTTTGGTGCCATCTCAAGCAACACCCGTGCGGATTCTTTTAGGATCCCCCAGGCCCAATAGACGATTATCGCCGCGATGCCAACACTCACCAATGGATCGATAAATACCCATCCGGTGAAGAGAATGATGAGTGCTGCCGCAATAATCCCCACGGATGAAACAGCATCTGCAATCATGTGATAAAATACCCCCCTGATGTTGATGTTGTGTTTGTGACTTCCGCGGAGAATAACGATACTTGCGATGTTTGCCGCAAGACCAATGAATGCAACCATTAGCATTTCCATGCCAAGAATCTGCTCAGGATGAAGCATGCGAAGAATTGCTTCGTATATGATGACGCCGACGATAGCGAGGAGAAATATTCCGTTGACAAACGCAGCTAAAATCTCAGCGCGGTACAATCCAAATGTCCGATGATGACATGGCGGTCGTTTCGCAATAACCAATGCAATCAACCCAATGCATAGAGCAAACGCGTGGGTGAACATGTGCCCAGCGTCACTAAATAGTGCGATACTGTTTGTGAGAATCCCACCGATCAGTTCAATTACTAAAACAACTGCGGTAATAGAAAGAGAAAGCACAAGCTTATTTTTTTGTGCATCTCGAAACTCAAAGACAAACTCAGACAATGCATTTTTTGAATGATCATGTTCGGTCATAGAGCATTCTCATCCTTGATTAAATGAGGGATAATAAAATACGGGTTTATACGATTATCATCTCAACTGAATTACCATCGTAATCATATGCTTTCCACGATGATTCTGTGAAAGGGTTCGCAGCAATAATGTGAATTCTGCCGAATTTCCCAAATAGTTGACGATCAGCATCAGACGGTCTAGGAAACGGTGAAGGGTGACTGTGCACTGTTCCAACAATGTTGTAATCAATCGGCATCATATGAAGTTGAAAGATTGCATGGGAATCACCAGATACAGTTCCCGGGAGAATCACGATTTCCGTAATCGTATCTTTTTGCGAAGGATCTGTTCGCAACAGGCCGCCAAATTCGTTAGGATAATTAGATTTTGCGCACTCAAAAATAAGACTCAGACATTTCCGCGTGATTTTCCACTGACGTTGAATACGAGGAGCAATAGGTTTTTTCTTTTTATTCCAAAAGCTCATATGTTGTTACCGCACGAGCTTCAATCGCACCATCTGATAAAAACTTTCGCCAAAACGAATGAACCGCGCTTTCTTTTCAGACCCGGTAACAAGAATATCGTTTTCTGGTGTAGCCTCCTTTGAAAACTGCCCGTCGATAACGATTTTTGATTCTTTACTTTTCGGAAGCAATGCTATTTTTACTGTTTTATTTAAAGGAATAACCCAGGGACGCGCAGAAAGTTTGAACGGTGCAATCGGAGCAATAATCATCGCGTTCACAGCAGGATCCATGAGTGGCCCGCCGACACTAAGTGCGTAACTTGTAGAACCTGTTGGTGTTGCAATGATGATACCATCAGCACCCATCGTCTCAATCAGATCAGATTCGACATAGAGCTGGAGATGCAGCATCTTTGCAATCTGTGAAGTCTGAACTGTCACCTCATTTACAGCATCTGGGAGTCGTTTTCCATCAACCGTTATTTTTAGTTTTGATCGCTCCTCAATCGTATATTCTCCTGCAATTACTTTTTTCAATCCGCTGATCGCATATTTCGATTCAACCTCAGCAAGAAAACCCATTCCACCAGCGTTGATTGAAAAAATAGGTTTGTCAATTTCCGCTAACGCAAATAAGATAGTTCCATCTCCACCAATGGTAATAACGATCTCCGCGTGCTTATTGATTTCTTTCAATGAGTATCCTTTGGTTTCCAAAGTTTTTTCAAGATGATCTTGAGGAAAAACGTTGCCGCCAGATTCCTTTAAAAACTCATAGATATCTTTTGCTAACGATGCTGCTCTTGGCATATTGGGATTGCAGACGATGCCCCATTTCATATTCTACTATATCTCCTATATCGTTGATATTTTTATCAAAGGAAGCAATTTTCCTAGAAGGGTTGGATGTTTGGCAGCAAGTGCTTTTATCAGACCAAGAGTGTTAATCTCGTTAAAGTTATAGTCTTTGAGCGAATCTGCAAGTTTGTTCAAGGTTTTATCATCGAAACCAAGGAAGATTTCTTTTACCATGTAGTTTCGTTTCAATTTTCTGGCAAAAGCGTTTTTCCATTCGGTTTCATAAGAAAATAAGGTTTGCTTATCAAAGCGCTGCATCTTCATTGCTTTTCCGATGGTTTCACCAGCAATTTTTCCTGCTTCAAGAGCATGAGTAAGCCCCCCGCCGGTGATCGGATCAACCTGTCGTGCAGCATCACCAACGAGAATAAGATTATCACGAACCGTCTCTATCGGTTCAGCAACAGGGTCTGCTCCTGCAAGAAGTCTAATGGGTTTACCTTGTTTTAACCCAGGATGAGAATCGATGAATTTGTCAAGTAGCTTGAGTGCAAGCCCTGATTCACTTCGGTTTGATAAGATACCAATACCGACATTAGCGACACCGCCTCCTTTGGGAAATATCCAGACATATCCACCTGGCGCAACATTTGCCCCTAAATAAAAATGACAAAAACCTTCTTCAACATCGACATTGGTTAGCGTATATTGAGCACAGGTTTCCAGATCAATAGATTTGAGGGTTGTATTGATCCCTGCCCATTTTCCAATCCGAGATTCGACACCATCTGCGCCGACCACAACATCTGCTTTTATTTCAATTTCTTCTTCAAAATGCTGTGCTTTTACCCCAGCGATTCTACCTTTTTCTTTGATTAACTCAGTCACATTGGTGTTGAGCTTTAGTTCTACGCCCCAGTTTACCGCAGCCGAAGCTAGGGTTTGATCAAAAATATCCCTGTAGATTACGTATCCTGCTTCGTTTCCTGCTCGCTCAGCGGCAAGCGTGACGCGCGTTCCATCTGGTGCGTAGATGCATGCGCCATCCATTTTATTTGCAATCCATCGTCTCGTACCTTTTAGCATCTCAAAGTTGTCAACGTTTTTACTGATTCCTTCACCGCAGAGAACAGGGACACCAACTTCTGCGCGTCGTTCAAGAATCAATACTTTCGCCCCTGTTTTTGCTGCATATCCTGCAGTAACACTTCCAGCTGGTCCACTTCCGACGACGACAACATCGTATTTCATTTTTTGTTTCCTCCTTCAGAGATTGCACCAATCGGACAGGTTTTTACACAGATTCCGCAACTAATACATTTTTCTTGAAAGATGGTTGCTTTGCTTGCAATCATGAGAATTGCATCTTGTGGACAGACTGAGATACATCCACCGCATGCTAAACATTT
>CAIYYQ010000269.1 GCA_903930505.1 Methanobacteriota archaeon | reverse complement strand
TCATTGTTGTTAATAAAACTCCAATCAGGCGTATTACTGAGACGAATTCTAAGTTGTTGAAATCCTACTTGTTCCATGTTTTGCTTCATGAATATATCCACTCGCTTGGATTTCTTGATGAACAAATTACACGGCAGAAGACATATGAAATCAGCAAGGAAAATTTTGGTGAAAAACATGCGGTCACCCAGTTGTCTACGAATATAAAACAGTTTTTTCCCAATCTAGTATATCCAGTTTATGGATGGTTACCACAAAATGAATTTCCAGCAATAGAACTCGTTCAAGGATTTGATCGGTCGAGTACAAATCCCTATATTAATTAGTGAGCCTTATTTTTTCTTAGGTTCTACCTGAATATCTTCTTTTATATCGGCCAGTCGTTTTGCAAGTTCTATGTAGTGGTTAATGTCTGTATTCATGTTGATAATTAGTTTTGCGCCATCTGGAGAACCACCACCATGCATACAGCCAGGAACACCCGCACCAATTGTGAGCCATTCAACAAGACGTGCAATCTTTGCTCTGGATTCACCACTGCAATTTGCCTTTAGATATTTCTGCAACATTTTTCCGTATTTCGGGTCGTTAAGATCTTTGCATGAAGGAATGCATCCTGTCTCAGCGATTCCTCCAGCTATGTCCTGAGTTAACCTTTTGGTTTCATAGGGCAATGTTGCAACATGCACCTTATTCACGTTGGAAAGTAGGAGATTCGGAATCCACACGCCAGATGGGTGTTTATGCCCAAGGGCACTGGCGGCAATACCCATGCCAAAAGTGGTCTCATTGTTTATTATCATCTGGTTTATCTTATCTTTAAACGTTTTTTCATTGAGACCGTTTGCACGTGCCATGAGCGCAGAAGCACCAATCATGACGTCACCTTGGCCAGCGACACATCCACCAATTGCAGCCCGGTAGGGTGCTATGAAATTCATAACTGCTTGCGTAGTGTAGACGTATTCTTTACACATAAAAATTCGTTCTTTTGGAATAAAAACATCTTCAAACAAGAGATACGCTTGGGTTATACCGCCAATATCAACGGGAATATCAAAACCATCTTCTTGTTCTCTGGTATCACTGGGTCTTCTTGCTTCTATGATTGTAAGGTTGCCGATATCGCGAGGAATGACAAAAGAAACGGCGTAATCTTTATCTGACTCTTTATATCCCATGCCCGGCATGACAAAAAGCTCATTTGCCGCAGCAACACCACATATCATCACCTTTGCACCACGAACTACGATTCCATCTTTTTTTTCTTCTACAATACGCAAACTCATATCAGGATCACTCTGAAGGGAAGGTGGTTTTGAACGGTCTCCCTTTGGATCAGTCAACGCACCAGAAAGAGTAATGTCGCATTTCTGTGCATCCTTCAGCCAATTCTGAAGTCGCTTATGATAGTCTGTTCCCAAATCTTTGTCCATATCGTATGTTGTCGCCCACATGGCATTAAGGGCATTGAAACCTGCGCAACGACCACCAGTGCATGTACCTGTAAGATTGAACATCAAACGCTTCATACGAACGTTAGCATACATGTCCTCCGCACTGCCAAGAATG
>CAIYYQ010000268.1 GCA_903930505.1 Methanobacteriota archaeon | reverse complement strand
CACCTGCTGATAATGTTGTATAATCAGTTGTCTTACATCCTTCACTCAGATATTCTTTTGTTAACATATAGTGAGTTCCTGCAAATACACCATTACCGTAACTCCAAGTCCAATCCTGTATTAATATACCATACATTGTTTCGTAATATGGAAGATCATCTGCCATTTAAATACCCCCATTTTCTATTTCTCTATGGCAATTCGCACATACCAATATACACTTATTTACTTCATCTATTATTTTTTCAATTGTATAATTATGACCAATATTTGATAATCCTATTCTAAAAAGTTTATCTTCTGGATTTGAATGATGAAAATCTAATGAATGTTGACATCTATTATATCCACAAATTGCACAACCGTTAATTTTTAATTCTTTTATCAATTCTTTTCTTTTATCCAAATATATTCTTTTTGCTTTTTTTGCATATTTTTTTATCCGTTCTGGATATTTTTTTGAATAGTTTTTCAGATATTTTTTTGAATTAAACACGTTTAACGCCTAATTCCCCTATTAATAATATTACCACCAAAACCATTATTAAATCCACCAAAAGGAATAAATGTAATTCTAAATCGTGAATAAATTTCATCCGGTTCATTGATATCCATAATAAAAATTGTATCATCCGTTGTTTGAAATTCTGTAGTTATGATGTCTCCCTTTTTTAGATAAACAGTCTTTGATGAATTAAGTTGAAGATAGTATGATAATCCACACGATCTTGATCCTATGAGTTCAGAACCATTATTAAGAATCCTGGTCATTACTAGAACATTACCACCTGCCGGAGTACAGTCAAAACCAAGTTCTAGGTCTAATCTGTATATACCGGTTGTCTGTATCCTGATGCCACCAGTTGAACCATCTGATTCATATGTGAAGTCAGATGTACATACCTGTTCCACAGACCACATGATGTTGTTCCAATCGGGAAAACCTAACACAATTGTTAAGTTCGCACCATAATACTCCAGATAAGGAACTGATGGTTTAAGGGTATTGTTGATTTCTCCGATCCTCATACTCATGCCATCCGATGTTTATTCTTACCGAATTTTTTGTCTGTAATATTTGCTCTCATAATATTTTCAAGAGTACGCGCCATCTTTACAACATCATAATCATTTGCAATATATGGATTATTAATATTTACAACAATAGAATTAGTTGTACTACCCTCTCCTACACCTGCGGGAACGACCTGTTCATATTTATGCAATTTATACATCCCCGTTTCCGGTATGAATGTAGTACCACGCTGCCATCCTATAGTATCACCAAGTTT
This sequence comes from Methanobacteriota archaeon, assembly GCA_903930505.1. The sequence goes on along the minus strand of CAIYYQ010000268.1, from coordinate 4,733 downwards.
TAATGTACTGAGTTCTGAATTCTGTCTTAACGCAATATCATAGTTCTTCGTAAGACCACTTGATGAAGTTATTGAACCATATGTTGAAACACCGGCTCTCCAACCCTTTTTCTCTGCCGATATCACCTTATATGTTGTTACTGGTGTAACTTCACCACCAACTCCACCGATACCTCCAATTCCTCCCATTCCCCCAGGTGGTGGATTCTGTGATATGAATGTAGTATAATCCTCATACGCTAATCGTGCCTGTTCTATTGCGGATATACCAAAGAATTTTTTATACATCTCCGCAAGTTCCGGATCACTAGCAACTGCAATAAGTGTCTGTGTATATCGTGATTCCATATCACTCAGTTTCTTATATTCATCCTGTAACATCTGTGTTCTAGTTGCATATAATGTTTCCTGATCTATAATATTCTGTCGTAAATCGGCAATATCTTCTGCACGGGTATCTTTTAATAACCATAGTTGATGTTTTTCATAGTCGGTATATTCTTGAAGAATCTTCTGTGCTTCCTCATATGCAGTTTTCTTTGCATCGTTCTCTGATTCGGTATTTTTTATTTCCTCATCATACTGTGTTTGCATCTGTTGAATCCGTATCTTAGTATTCTCTATCTCTATTGCCTTCATCTCTCGTTGTTCCGCACGGGTATTTCCTCTACGCCTCATCATACCAATAAGTTGTAGTTTAAGCATCTCAATATTATTCTGTTCCATCTGGATATCAAGTTCTCGTGCTGCATTCTTTGCCCGTTCCTGTTCTAGTGTCTGTTCAGCGAGTGCATCATTATACTCATAAATAGTTCTGAGAACATCACTCATATTATTACCATATTCATCGAATACATTTGTCCATTCATTAATATATTCCGATCCATATTTTGCTGCCATATTAGAATACTCTTGGAATTGATCCATAGCATTCTCATTTATTTTAACCTCAAGTTCGAATCTAAGTTTACCCTCAAAACCTTTATATACTGTATGTAGTTGTTCTTCAAGGTCTGCTAATTCTGATCTTAGTCCAACAATATTCTCCTTATATGTATTTATACTTGATGCCATATCCTCAAATGCTGACTGAAACTGATCAATTGTTGGTCTTAAGGCCGATTCCTTATTTATTAAACCCTCAAGTGAACCGGTAAGTTCACCACTCCGTGTATTAACATCTGCGAGAACATTACCCAAATCATCCATATCCATAGTTAAATTAATGGTTGGTAAACCTAAATCTGTTAATGATTTATTTGCTAATTCTAATTCCTTCTCATCAATACCTGTCTGTTTCATAGTTATATTTGATGCAGTCTGTCCGGCCTCAGCATTAATAGGATGTAAACCTATCTGATACTGTAATGATGCTATTGCTAGTTGTGCGTTTGTCGCTGCCGTTGCTTCCTTATTCAATGAATCTACCTGATCGGTTATATCAAGATATTCTTTAACATCATCAAATTTCATGGTCTCTTTTATTAATTCAGAGAATGCGGATGTTATAGTTGATGGTATTGTTAAGTCTTGTATTTTATCAAATATTGTTTTTTCTCCTGTTTTTGCAGGTTCAATAATATTTTGGATATATGATTGTCTCATTGCCTCAACCGCAGAATCAAATCCACGTACTGCCTTATCTGCATCACCACCGGATAATAATGTTCCCCACCATAGTTGTGCCTTTTTCCACCAGATATCAACACCTGTCCATGCTTCACCAATACTTCTATTCACTTTTTCCATTGATTGTGTAAGTATATCTGACATTATCTTTTGGGTATTCATCATCGATGCTAATGCTGCATCCGTCTTTCCTGTTGCGGTTGCCATCAAATTTAAATCCTCAGTAAACCCTTCAATTCCTGTTTCACCGGCTAATGCCATTGCAACTCTAAGACTTCTCATATTACCAATCAATTCTGGTAATATCTGAGTACCATATTTTGTGGTTGCTTCATGTAACTGTTTGAAGAATCCAGTTAAACCATTAATTCGTAATGCGGTTGCAGACATATCAATACCATATTTTCGTGCTGCATCTGATGCTTCCTTTGTTGGATTTACAATTTCCTGCATCAAAAGTCCTAATCCTCGAGTAACTGAATCGATATGTTGTCCTTGACGTGTTGCGGTTGCCATTGCAGCAGATACTTCTTCGAGTGAAACACCAACATTTGCAGCAATGGGTGTAACATATCCTAATGCTGATTCTAGGTCTTTGAATGTGAATACACCACGAATAACCGATTCAAATAAAATATCAGATACTTCAGATGCATGTGCAGCAGATAAACCATAAGCATTTAATACACCAGTAATGGTATTAACCGAACCGGTAACTGTTGTCAATCCCGCTATCGATGCCTTCGTCACAACTGTCAATAGGTTCATAGCATCCTTTACATTAAATGCTGCTGAAACTATTTCATATAAACCTTTTGTAAGATCACCAACAGATTGACCATATTTAATTGATAATGATGATATACCAACTTCTAATGACGGTAATGTTTCTCTAGATGTTCTATCTAGGATAGAACTTACTTCTGCAATCTGATATTCAAATGCTCGGTATGATACAACTGATGCATCTATCCATTTACGAAGTTCTTCATATGCCTGTGATCCCATACTGATCGCAGCATTAAGACCAATATAACTCATCATTGTACTTGTTAACTGAGATTTTAAACCACCCATTACTCCTGTGGTACTTTTAATTGTTTGACTTTGTACATCCCATTTACCTGTCTGTTGATTAAGAGTCTGATTTGTTGTAGTTACGGTTTTAAGACTACGACTATAGTTTTCAGTCTGACGGGTAAGTTCTGGTAATCCTTTACTATCATACTTTATGGTTATTTTTTTCTCGATATCCCCTGCCATACTATTTCACCCGTCTAACAATTTCTTTTTGCCGTCTGATCATCTGTTTCTGTGACTTACTCTGTTTTTTAAACCGTTTATCCATTGGTGTATTCTCATGTATCATTTCATCTATTACAGATCGAAAATCACATAGACTCATATTTAATATATCAGACATATTTCCAACTTGAAGATATACTTTATATCTCCATGTTTTCATATTTTGTAGTTGTTCTTCTAAACTGATTTTGATATCGGGGTCTTTTCCCCGTTCTGAAAATCCGAGGATTCTTTCCTAGAAATTCCTTTCTTTCCAGAATTATAAACTGCAATCCATAGTTCAATAAAATCATCAGGATGCATTGTACTAAGACTTTCTTCTGTTACTTTTGGATCAATCTCATTTACTGATAATAGTATCATTTTTATACGATAAATCCTATCATATTCCTTTTGTGATATCTTCATTGCGGTTAGTTTTTCATCATATGGAATCATTTCTTCAAGTAATGATTCATGTTTTCTAACGGTCCACTCGGGCATACTGAACGTCTTTCCACCGTTCACAAATTTTAAACTATATTCAACCATTTATTTTCATCTCCTCTATTATTTCAATCCATCGGATTTGAACCGATACTATTCCTGTAGATTAAAGAATGCGGGGGTGATGAATCCCCCAATCATCAAATTAAACAGTGCTATATGCGATTGTTGTTCCAGTAAATGGTGCTGATTCTTTCATATCATCACCGGATATATTAACATCGATTGAACTGTTCTTCCATTTGCAACCCGCTAATGTAATCTGCGGTGCACCAGAATCACCAAGATTCAATTCAATGGTAAAATCCGATTGTGATAGGACATCATCGAAGTGCATTGCACCACCCTCATCCAATGAGATGTCTACCGATCCTTCAATATTCAATTCACCTTCGATAGCAAATTGTTTTTCAAGTGAATCGTGATCCCAATAGTCTTTTATCCCATTATCTATTGTGACATCAATTGAATTTAGAATATATGCAAAATCATTACCGTCTTTTGTGATTGATCCGGCAATATTAAATGCACATATATCTCCCACTAATGGTGAAGATGGTTCAGATGGACCACTAAGTGAATCATCGGTTACAATACTTTCAACCGAGAAATCCATCACATACATATATTCTGTATTGTGACTTGAGGATACTCGTGCGGTCTTACACTTTGCACCTGATATCAGATAGAATGATTGATCAGAACCAAGACAGTCGTTTGTTACTAAAACGAATGCTAATGATTTTAATGAACAATCACCGCTATCACGAATAACTGCATCCTCGAATAGTGTATCTCCAACCTGTGGGATATATTCAAGATGAAAAGTATGATCAGTACATTGTTCTAAGAGAATGTCTGCTTCTGGTTTATCAATTCCTCTTAGTTTTTTGTGTTTATCGCCTACGCCTGGTTTTGCATCGAGAACTTTAACAGATATTGGTAATTCTCCCGTTGAAGATGGACCACTACCGTATGAGGTCTCGACATAATACCATAACTTGCCTTGGAAAGGCATCCCTAGGGAACTCATTATTTTTTTCCTCCTTTATTTATTAAATGTTTTTGCCAATTACAATTCTTACATAAGACTTGATAATCCACCGGATAATTAAGTTTTTGTAAGTGAAAATATGGATTTTTAGAAAAATTTGGATTTTCTTTTCTCCATATGTATCCATCATTATTTATATGATCTAAATCCAAACAATCAATATTATGCGAATTCCACCTATTCCTATTCGGTGGTTCCTTACAATGCGGTTAATATATCAAATACGCCAGTTGTTACCGCTGTAGTATCACCTCCGTCT
>CAIYYQ010000267.1 GCA_903930505.1 Methanobacteriota archaeon | reverse complement strand
ATTTGATATTTGCAGATCTTCATATAATAAGATAACGAACTGTAATGTTTCTAACAATAGGAATTATTGTATGTTTTATGGTGGTTCAAGTTGTAATGTGATTTCTGATTGTATATTTTCAAAAAATACAGCTGGATTGTGGTTGTTTCAAGATTCTAATAACAACACCATCTGTAATAATACTTTCAGGGATAATAATCAAGGTGTGACCATTAATGCTGGAGCTAACAACAATTTAATTTACAACAACAATTTTATAAATAATATTGAAAATGCTTACGACGAATGTAATAACACCTGGGATGATGGATATCCTTCTGGTGGAAACTACTGGTCTGATTACAAAGGAAATGATTCTTACAGTGGACCAAATCAAAATATCCCTGGCAGTGACGGCATCGGAGACACATCATACAACATTCCTGGTGGAAGTAACCAGGATTTGTATCCGTTCATGCTACCCAATGGTAATCTATTACCAATTGCAAACTTCACCTACTCGCCACAGAATCCAACTAATACAAGTATCATTCATTTCATCGACACTTCTACTGATTCTGACGGTACCATCGTCTCTTGGTGGTGGAATTTTGGAGACCACTATTATTCTGATCTACAGAGCCCAATCCACTGCTACTATGAGAATGGAATTTACAATGTGACACTGACCGTAACAGATAATGATGGTGCGGTTAGTAGTATTACAAAAATGATTGTCGTTGGAGAATCGAACCAACCACCGATTGCTAACTTTATTTACAGTCCCGAGAATCCAACGACCAACGATGTGATCTCATTCACCGACACATCCACTGATGCCGATGGAACAATTACTGCGTGGAACTGGAATTTCGGTGACGAGAATACCTCCATATTACAAAACCCGACTCATCAATACTTTACCGTTGGAATCTTCAACGTTACTCTCACAGTAACTGACAACGACAACGCTTCTGATTTTATAGTGAAAACTATCATCGTGACGGAAAATGGTCCTGGGGTTAATTGGAGTCAAATGGAAAAACTTCTTGCTTCAGACGGCGCAACAATGGACTATTTTGGCTATTCTGTTTCTCTTAATGGTGACACCGCACTCATAGGAACTGTTTGTGATGATGGTTCCAAGGGGTCAGCGTACGTATTCACCCGCACCGGAACCACGTGGACATTTCAGCAAAAGCTCCTCGCCTCAGATGGCACAGCAGGGGACTATTTTGGCATTTCTGTTTCCTTCTCTGGTGAAACCGCTCTCATCGGAGCTGTTGGTGATGATGACAACGGAGCCGATTCTGGTTCTGCATACGTGTTTACCCGCAACGGAAACACTTGGACACAGCAAGCCAAACTTCTCGCATCAGATGGAGCAGCAGGGGACTATTTTGGCTGTTATGTTTCTGTTTATGGGAACACCGCCCTCATCGGAGCACATTATGATGATGAAGGCAATGTAGGAGATTCTGGTTCTGCGTACGTGTTCACCCGCACAGGCACCACCTGGACCCAGCAACAAAAGCTCAATGCCTCAGACGGCGCAGCAAATGACTGGTTTGGTTGGTCTGTTTCTCTTAATGCTGACACCGCTCTCATCGGAACACCTGCGGATGAAAGCTTTACTGGCTCTGCGTACGTGTTCACCCGCACCGGCACCACTTGGACACAGCAAGCCAAGCTTCTTGCATCAGATGGAGCAGCATTGGACCAATTTGGCCTGTCTGTTTCTCTTGTTGGGGACACTGCTCTCATCGGAGCGACATCTGATGATGACAACGGAGGCAATTCTGGCTCTGCGTACGTGTTCACCCGCACCGGCACCAACTGGACCCAGCAGGCAAAGCTTCTTGCCTCAGACGGCGCAGCAAATGACCTTTTTGGTTATTTTGTTTCCCTCTCTGGTGACACCGCCCTCATAGGAGCCATTTGGGATGATGACAACGGAGCCGATTCTGGATCAGCGTACATATTCACCCGCACCGGCACCAACTGGACCCAACAGACAAAGTTTCTCGCCTCTGACGGTGCAGCAGGGGACAATTTTGGCTGGTCTGTTTCTCTTGATAGGGACACTGCCCTTATTGGAGCACCATTTAATGATGACAACGGACAGGATTCCGGGTCGGCGTACGTGTTCACAAAAGGAAGTGAAAATCAACCACCCAATGCTAACTTTACTTTCACCCCAGAAAATCCAACAACCATCGATACCATCCAATTCACAGATATATCAATAGATGCTGATGGAACCATCGTGTCTTGGTCATGGGACTTTGGAGATGGAATAGGTACCTCAAATGAACAGAATCCGACATACCAATATTTAAATCCAGGAACTTACTCCTTAATTCTTACTGTTACCGATGACAATCTTGCAACAGATACTATTACCAAAGAAATCAATATCACGCCACCAATCCATAAACCAGTTCATAACCTAAACTCAGGAGAAGATTTCTATACCATCCAAAGTGCAATTGATGATCCAGACACTGTAGAGGGACATACGATTTTTGTTGAATCGGGAATTTATAATGAGAATGTAAACATTTGGAAGTCTATTACTTTATTTGGCGAAGATAGGGATAACACAATTATTGATGGTGGGGGTAGGGGAAATGTCGTTAACATTACTGCAAATAGGGTCAACATAAGCGGATTCACGGTAAGAAATGAAAACCTTGTGTATGGGTGGAGTGGAATATTTCTTGATTATGTTAGTCTCTGCAGAATTGAAGATAACACAGTTCAAGACAATACGAACAATGGAAAGGGTATCAATCTCAAATGTTCTAACAACAACAATATCATAGCAAACAATATATCGAACAATCAGATTGGTATCATCGTCGAATCCTGTTCCAACAACATCATTTCATGTAACAACGTCTTATATAACATAGATTATGGTATCGACCTTGGATTCGGTGACACATGCAACAACATAGTCACAGGTAACACTGTATTTAATAATGCGTATACTGGTATCTTCCTCGCTGGTTCTGATAACAACATCATAGGTAACACCATCTCAAAAAACAGATTTGGCATCTGTGTCTCTGGTGGATTTAACACTGTCAGAGGTAATACTATTTTCTCAAATATCGTTATTGGCATCTTCAATATGGGTGGATACAACACTATTATAGATAACGTCCTCTCGAACAATACATGTGGCATCCAAATCGAATACTCTTTGACCAACAACCATATTTTAGCAAATAACATATCGAATAGTCAATATGGCATCTACCTCGAATTCTCCACCAGCAACAACGACATTACTGGTAACACCATCTCGAAAAACAATATCGGTATCGTTCTCTCAGAAAACAGTCACGCTAATACAATCAATAATAACATTTTCAATAACACAAATAACGCCTATGATTATGGCAACAACATCTGGAACATCAGCAAAATATCCGGAGCCAACATCATCGGTGGACAATATCTTGGTGGAAACTACTGGAGTGATTACACAGGAGAAGATTTAGATAGTGATGGCTTAGGAGATACAAACGTTCCTTATGGACCAGGGGATTATCTCCCACTTGTATCGCCAATACAAAATCAACCACCATACACCCCAAGTAATCCTTCACCAACCAATGGTGCAACAGAAGTAAACATAAACAGTCACCTGAGTTGGATTGGTGGTGACCCGAACCAAGATGATACTGATACCTACGACGTGTTCTTTGGCACCAGCAACCCGCCTCCAAAGAGCGTCAGCAATCAAACAGGAACAACCTATGATCCTGGAACGATGCAAAATGTTACTATCTATTACTGGCGGATTGTCAGCTGGGATAATCACGGTGCATCAACATCTGGTCCTGTGTGGAATTTTACCACTCAACGACCTGGTTATATAAAAGCATGGGGAGATAACGGTTCTGGTCAGTGTGATGTACCAGAGCCGAACACCGACTTCATCGCAATAGCAGCAGGTAATGATCATAGTCTTGGTTTGAAGGCTAATGGCAGTATCATCGCCTGGGGAGAAAACAGTTATGGCCAATGTAATGCTCCTAATCCAAATACTGACTTCATCTCAGTCGCAGCAGGAGTATGTTATAGTCTCGGTTTGAAAGCTGATGGTTCGATAATTGCTTGGGGTTGGAATAACAGTGGTCAATGTAACGTACCAGAGCCGAACACCGACTTCATCGCAATAGCAGCAAAAGGGCATCATAGTCTTGGTTTGAAAACAGACGGTTCGATTGTCGCCTGGGGATACAACGGTTCTGGTCAGTGTGATGTACCAGAGCCGAACACCGACTTCATCGCAATCGCAGCAGGCTATCTTCATAGTCTTGGTTTGAAGGCCAATGGTTCGATTGTCGCTTGGGGAGACAACTATTGGGGTCAGAGTAACTTACCAGAGCCGAACACCGACTTCATCGCAATCGCAGCAGGTATTTATCATAATCTTGGTTTGAAGACCGATAGCAGTATTGTCGCTTGGGGAAACAATTTGGCGGGTGCGTGTAATGTACCCGAGCCAAATACCAATTTTATCGCAGTCGCAGCTGGTATTTATCATAGTCTTGGTTTGAAGGCCAATGGTTCGATTGTCGCCTGGGGAACAAACAATGGTGGTCAATGTAACGTACCAGAGCCGAACACCGACTTCATCGCAATCGCAGCAGGCTGGTCTCATAGTCTCGGTATTAAAGTAAACAGCCCACCATACACACCAAGCAACCCAAATCCATCTGATACTGCAATTCATGTTCCTTTAAACACACCCCTCGGTTGGAATGGAGGCGACCCTGATCAAGGTGATACTGTGACCTACGACGTATACTTCGGTACTACAAACCCACCGCCATTACAAATACAGAATCAAACTGAAACAACCTTTAATCCTGGAACGTTAAATTACAGCAGCATGTATTACTGGCAGATTGTCGTCTGGGATAACCATGGAACATCAACACCAGGACCAACATGGAGTTTCACTACTGAACTTCAACCAGGATTCTTCATGAACCTTAACAACTTTCCAATGTACCCGGCAATTGCAACACCAGGATATCATGAGATGTGCGGACCTGCGGTTGCGCAGATGACCCTGAACTATTTGTGGTGGAACAGCTCAAACGATTCAACACCACCCATGACCTTTGATAATCAAACCTGGTTGTACCAACGTGGAAAAGAAAACAATACAAACACAACCCTACCCTATCTTGACACACAGGGCATTTGGAATATCATCCAGTACAACGAACCAATGCCATACGCCACCTATGGATACAACTTTGCCCCAGACGCAAGCACCGACCAATCCTACATGCTTAAAGAAATCTGCACATGGATTAACTACACCATTGGAACCTACGGAGGACATAAACCCGGCCATCCAACCAATGTCCCCGCAATTGTCCCTGCGTATGGAGACTACAGTAACTGGATGACGATACGTGGATTCCACAGCGACCAACCCGCCTACCCACCACAGAGTAATCTCACCATCTACGGGTTTTGGGTGAATGATCCGTATCCGTCGAGCCTTGGCGGCATGGGTGAAAACAGCTACAAAACTGTAGGTGATTGGCTTGGAACATACTATAAACCATTGCAGACCGATGATCAATACAATGGAAAATATGTAGCGATCTGCGAACCGCCGATAACAAAAGATAACACCAAGGTGACACTCGGTTCATCACCTGCACGATTCACCAAAGACCAACTATCGCTTATCAACGATGTAAAAACACGATTCATCACCAATAAACCTATTGAGGAATCAATACAAAAACAAGTGAATCAATGGGTGATAGACGCAGCAACACAAGGACTCACCGAACAACTCCTACCCTATGATAACGAGTTTGCAAGTGCTTTTGTAAAAACCACCCCAGGTCAACCATTGTTGGTACAGAATCTCAACAATGGCGATGATTACTACCTTGTCCCCTTCAACATCCCGCTGAAAAAACAAATCATTGAGCCAGTATCGATGCCTGTTGATCTTCGTCATGAGGTAATTGAGGAACCAATCGATGTTCCCCTGACTGTAGATGAGATAGATAATGCTAAACCGATAGATGATGCCAAACCTGTAGCCACCCCGCTTCCAATCGATGACACACAAAATGTTGAACCCATCCTAAAAACCGGGACCACAGTGGTTGTCATTATCGATGCCAATGACGGCAGCTTCAAAGAAGCATCATGGACCAAAAAACCGGTGACGTACCTACCGATATCACAAGACAACGCACGACAACTCGTCATCAAATACTGCAAAGAAAAAGGCATCGACCTCAAAGATCCAACAACAATGACTATCGATTTAGTCTACCGACATTCATCACCATACTACCCAGAATGGAGAATAACCATAGAAGAACCTAAACTGGAATTCTACATAAGCCAAGACGGGAACTATACGCTGTAATATCTAAACTTCCTTCTCCGTCTCTCTTTTTCTTTTTATCCCTGCGTTAAAACTATCGTGTGTTTTTTATAGACATTGACGACATGCGAGCTGTATCTTAAAAACAAGTTTGATACTATCTTGTTCTTGGGTATAATTTTTCAATATTCCAACTATCTCATGGTAATCTTTGAGTTTCATTTTTTTCGCCTCCAATAAAAAAAAGAAGGAGAGGATTCGCACTCTACTTCTTAACAAGGTACGGAAATCCGGTTCTCCTGTTGATCATGACTTTCGTATCTTCCGGCAAATCACGGGGAGTACCACACTTTGGAATCCTTTGCGAGAAGAAATTAATCGTCTGCGATTCTCCGTTCTTCAATTTCACGACTCGTTCATAAAACTTCCAACCATCGTTTGTTTCGTATGTCATATTTTTTGCCTCCTAAATATCATTGTTTCATGTTCAATAATACAAATGCTGTTTTGTTATTCGATAAAATAAAAAAGAAGGAGCAACATTGCTCCTTCATTTCCGTTTTAGGTAGGGGATGCCCGTCCTATTGTTGACACCGACGGTGTATCCTTCGGGCATATCGCATGGGTTTCCT
>CAIYYQ010000266.1 GCA_903930505.1 Methanobacteriota archaeon | reverse complement strand
ACCGTATTGCAGTCTTGAGAGATGGGACACGTTAGGCAAGATCAGCGATTTTGTATACTGGAAGCTGAGCAGTGCTAAGAAGCTAGCCTCAAATACATTATCACGCGTTCATCAATTTGGGCCTTATTAGACGTATTAAAAAAGAGGTTAAATTATTTCCATCTATGGTCGCATTTTTTGCAATACCAATTGGGATTTTCTGAATTTATTACACAACCTCCCAATTCAATTTTCCCGGCATCGTGTTCTTCAGCCATCTCGCCGGAAGGATACCCGTAATGTATTGGGATTACATCGTTAGTAGATTTGCATTTCGGGCATTGTTTGGGTCTTCTCATTTTCCCCTCACCCTTGAATCATCATTATACATTCACATGCCGATATATTTTGGCTGATTTTACCTATCCCGACGATAATCAGGGATTTTTTTCCTGCGGCGGACACATTGTCCCGACTACGTTGTTCACCAGAACCTTCCGATGGGAAAAAGAGCCCGGTTTGAGTTTGTTCTGCCTGCACGGGAGAAGAAGTCTCTTCCCGGGGGAGTATAGTGCTATACAATAATTGTATACATTTTGTTATGTCATCGACTTTATGGTCGTTATTAAGGAACCAAAGATTATGTTGTTGTTGCGTCAATAATGGACGGTTCAGATGCGATAACAGACGAGCCTTTCGATAAATACAGAGTAACCTGTTGGGTCTGGCGATTTCCGGCTTTTACAAACTGTCTTACCAGAGACTGCGCATAATCGTTTTTCCGTTCCTTGCTGTTGTAATCCAGATACGAATAACCGCATCCGATGTTTGCGGTCATCGTATGGTCGATCGTATCCGGATTGATGAACTGCACATTAACGGTAAACGCAGTGCCACTAAAAAAGGAATCGGTGATGCGCACGGTAGGTTTCGGGAATTCCTGATCTTTTTTTAATCGATCCTCAAAATCAATTGTGGATTGTTTTGCGAATATTATCTCAACGTCCTCCATTTCACATACGAAATATAAACAGACTTTGACAGAATGGCGGCCATCACTCACCATCAGATTCAATGGTTTACCCTGGGATACGTTACCAACGGTCACATTGTCAATAAGGACCGGTAAGTTATCAGCATTGTAACCCCCTATAGATACAATCAATGCACTCTGGGGGATACTCTGGGCAAACCGATCTCCAAAGTCAACAAGGGTCTGTTGCCTGGATGTGATCTCAACTCCCTGGCGCTCACACACGCTCCCTGAACAAACCCTGACCAGATACTTCCCTTCATTCACGCTGACATTCAATGGGTTACCATTTGATACTTCTCCAATGCTGGTATTTTCAAGATAGACCGTTAGTTTCGTACTGGAATGTCCAATGGATACGATCAACGATCCTCTGGGGATATTCTCTGATAACCATTCCCCAAAGTCAAGAGACGTTTTAATGGCGGATTTGATCTCAACATCCACCTGCTCACAAACGTTACCGTCACATACTTTGACCGCATGGTGACCTTCATTCACCTTGATATTCAGAGGTTTATCCGGTGATACTTCACCTACGCTAGTATTATCGATATAGACCGGCAGTATTGCATTATAATTTCCAATGGACACATTCAATGGTGTTGAGGATTGTCCCGGAATGGTAACCGTGGTTTGTGTTCCTTCAAGGATCGCCGTTTTCTGAGCAACACATCCGGCAGCCAGTATATATCCAATAATAATGAAAAGGACGAGAAATGTGATCTTTTTCACAATATTCACCTTTTTATTGAGTTCTGGGTCAGTCCGAATACATCAATTAGTTGTTTCACTAAGGGGATTGAGTTTAATTATCCGTGTTGGGGTATAATTATTTTCATTTATTATTCCAACAGGATCACAACCGTGATTATTTCATCTAACCAGTATAGGAAATCCAGAGTATTTCCCTGATTTATCTGATATTCCTTCCGGATTGAAAGCACCATTCTGT
>CAIYYQ010000265.1 GCA_903930505.1 Methanobacteriota archaeon | reverse complement strand
TCTTCTCCAAGGAGACGAAGCAAAAGCTGAAGCGGAAATCCTCATGAAAGTACAAGAAAACATCCTCTCCCCGCGATTCGGCGGAATCATCATCGGAGGAATCCATGATCATATCTCCGGATGCTTCCTTCTCACCTACAAGGATAAAAAATTCTCAAAAGAAGATGCAACCCATATCCTTGCGTCTATTGGCTATAAAGAGAAATTCCCAGAGACCCATGAGGAAAACGACAAAACCTATGTGTACGGCAGGGATATCTTCAGTGTTCTTCTCCCCAAAGATCTTACTATTGAATTCAAAGCAAAAGCATGTTTTCATTGTGAAACCTGCAAAGCACCAGACTGCCCATACAACGCCTACGTAATCGTAAAAAAAGGAAAAATGCTCAAAGGAATCATTGATGAGAACGCGATTGGGGCATTCAAAGGAAAAATCCTTGATCGTATCATCAGAGACCATGGAAGCGACGCCGGACGAGAGTTCATTGATACCGTGACTAAAATGGCGATCGTGGCTATTACGAAATACGGATTCACTACAAGTATCGACGATGAAGATATCCCTGAGCAAGCAAAACAACAGATCCATGAAGGGCTAGAAAAAGCACAGAAGAAAATCAACGATCTAATTTCTGCATATGAACACAATGAATTGGAATCATTACCCGGTAGAAGTCTTGAAGAAACATTAGAGATGGAGATCATGCGGGTCACCGGACGAACAAGAGATATGGCTGGTGAAATCGCAAGTCGACATCTTGGTCTTAACAACAGTGCAGTGATCATGGCAAAATCAGGTGCCCGAGGATCCATGCTGAACCTTTCTCAGATGTCAGGTTGCGTTGGACAACAAGCAGTTCGAGGAGAACGAATCTCACGAGGATACCAGCAAAGAACCCTACCTCATTTCAAACGAGGGGACCTTGGAGCTAGTGCAAAAGGATTTGTCGCCTCAAGTTACAAAAGTGGGTTGACACCAACTGAATATTTCTTCCATTCAATGGGAGGACGAGAAGGTCTTGTGGATACCGCAGTTCGAACATCCAGATCCGGGTACATGCAACGACGACTGGTGAATGCATTAGAAGATCTCAAAGTGGAAAGCGACGGTACAGTTCGGCATACCAGCGGAGAAATCATCCAGTTTATGTACGGCGAAGATGGTGTTGATCCAGCACGAAGCATGAACGGAGACGCAGTTGACATCGATCGCATCATCACAGAAGTCAAGGAGGAATAAAACCATGGCCGCAAAAAAACCAGCAAAACAAAAAAAGACAAAAAAACCATTGGCAAAAAAACCGACAAAGGCTCCTTCTGCTAAAAAAATCCCACAAAAAAAGATCATTAAAAAAGAACCAGTAAAAAAACAAAAAATGAAACCCGTTGAGAAAAAACTGAAGAAAACAAAACAGGAAAAACCAGTTAAAAAAACAAAACCTTCAGGGAAACAAACAAAAAAACAAAAAGAACAAAAACAACCAATAAAAGAAATAAAAATGGTTCCCCCGCCACCAAAAGCACCAGAAGAACCTGAAGAACATAAAAAAATACGTGCACAAATCCATAAAATATTGAAAAACAAGACCCTTCCCCACAACATCATTAATGAAATCATCAAGAAAGTAGTAAAAGACAAAAAACTTGAATCAAAATTAGGTCGCATCGTGGAAAAAACCATGAATGCGTACCAGAAAACCTGTATTGATCCTACAG
>CAIYYQ010000264.1 GCA_903930505.1 Methanobacteriota archaeon | reverse complement strand
GCCAATCGCGATGATAATGCGGATATTTTTCTGCTAAGAATTGCGCGCCAATGACAAATGAGTTCAGGTTATCCCAACAGACCGTTGCGAATCCTGGTCCTTCAGCATAGTCGCAAATTAATCCATAATGGAATATGCGGTGTCGTGGGTTGTTCAAATCATTGTGAAGGAAATAATCCCAATAGAGGTTTATGAGATCTGCGTAGGAGACAAACGCTTGAGAAGGTATTTCTTCTCCGCCACCGAGGTTTCCTGTATCAACATGAAGAGTGATGTTGTGTTTCGCAAAGGCATCTATCATTTGTGTGATTTCTTTTACTTGTGGTTCGTTCGTGACGTTTGTTGCTTTTGCTTTGGTCCAGTCCAACTCAAGAAACACGTCTTTGTGGAAGGGAGAAGCACCGTACTGGTCCATGTAGCATTCCTCAAGATTGTTCAGTCCGTCACCGTCTGGGTCGAGATGCGCATGATTATCCCAATGATGCGGGTCATATCCGTATTTTATTTCCCACCAGTCAGGCGCTCCATCGCCGTCAGAATCATTTCCGGTCAATGATAATTTCTCTGGCCAGGGAGTAATATTTTCTGGTTTCTGGAATGTTTTATTAAGGTTCCAGTTTGGTCCAGCATCTGGCATCGGGAATGGAAGCCAGGGTGTATAGATAATCTCGTGTGGAGCCAGGGTACCACGATCTGCTTTTGTAAGACCGGTATGGGCTGGTCCGTTCTTGGATCCCCACCAATTATACATAGCATCAATAGCAGATGATTCTGCGTACAGCCCGTAGTCTTGGTTCTTGTAAAGATTATTCCAGGAAACGGTGAATGCACTGTTCTGTGTATAGAGTCCAAAGCGGAGATTTTTTGTAAAAATACAGTTAGTCAAAATAATACTGGAGACTGTTTTTTGAAGCTTGCAGGCAAAATGGGTGTTAAGGGAGAAATTACAGTGGTCAATGAAACAGGTTGACGAATTAATAAAATTGACACCAATGCCATTATGAACGATATAGCAATTGATGATGTTAATATAATTACTGTCTACGAAAAACATCCCTCCTTCATTATCGTCGTTATCGCGGGCAGCTGAACTTGATATCTGGATGTTTGAGGAATGCTCGCAGAGGAATCCGATGCCGTTGGTATCTGTGTAGGAATTTGTAATGGTGATATAATGTGTATCAAAAAAGTAGATGCCGATGCCGTTGTGATAGAAGGTGCATTGATCGATGGTGGCATATGCGGATGATGAGAATGTGATGCCGTAGCCGTTGGTATGGAATCGGCAGTTTGTCATAATGGTTTCACTGCTGTTTTTTACAGAGATACCGGTACGTGACCGATAGATGGTAGATTCGGTGATGGTGGCGTTGTTTGCGTTAATAGTGATGCCTGCGTTTCCTTGGTATCCTCCAGAGTTGCGTATCGTAAATCCCCTGATACGCACGTTATCAATGTTGACGTAAATGACAGATCCGTTGTTATGTCCGTCAATGATGGTGTTATCCTGTTGTTGACCTCGAAAATAAATTGATTTATTGAGAATTACCGTTTCATTATAAAGTCCGTTGAACACATAGACAGTGTCGCCGTCTGATGCATGGAGAATGCCGTCGCGGATATATCGATATGGGTAGTCGTATGAGCCATTCCATGGTCCTTGGGTATTGTTATCGTCGACGTAGATGGTCATTCCCGTGTAAAGTGTAGACTTATCAGCCGTCTCTTTTTGTTTGATCGG
>CAIYYQ010000263.1 GCA_903930505.1 Methanobacteriota archaeon | reverse complement strand
GGATATTTGCTGCATTTTCAACAACGGTGATAATATTTGTTTTTGTGGTTTTCTTCGTCTTTGGATCAACCACATATGCGATATCAGCGGTCAACGCAATGGTTTTTCGGTTGTTTCCCATGGTTCTTATGGGTTTTCTTTTCATTTTTCCGATCGTTGTAAGAACTGCTTCTCGACCAATTTCAAACTTACGTTTACCACGGGCGTACCGAATCTGCCGTCCTGTTTTACTGCGTCTTGATTGTCCTTGCCACAATGCCATATAAACTCGGAATGGAGAACACCTATTTAAAGGATATGACCTTAGTTTAGAACAGAAAAGCGAAAGGTTTACAGCGTTTTGCTAATCTTTTGCTTTCTTTTTTTGTAATTACTTCAGCAATGATTCCTTTGCTATTTACCCTGCCACCGTAGATCAGTTTCTTTGCGTTTTCTTTGGAATATGGTTTCCCAATTAACGCAGTCAGCTCCTTATCAGTCATTTTTACCTCACTAAATATATATCTTCAACTGTTTATATATTTTTGCTTTCGCAAGTTGCAGCTGATTTTATCGACGATAATCATACATTTCTTTGTATTTTCACTCTGAAATCATCGGTATCATCCGGTTGCTTCCGTAAATGAGGAATCACCCAGGCCGCTGGCATGTTCAAAATGAAAAGAACTGGTATATGTTACGTTTTTTTAAAACGTGTAATTGCTTTTAAGAATATTGAGTACAAGGAACGATTTTTATAGATGCGGCTGGGAATACTGCGTGGTCTGAAGCATCAGCGGAAGATTCACAGATGAAAAAGTCGCAGTTAATAAGATAAATTATATATACTACCGTGTTGATAATATTCATAAGGAGGTTATTTAAAAATGACAGGAAACGAAGTGCAGGAGCTTGTTGCATTACAGAGGGAGGCAGATTATCTAAAAAAATCTTATGATTCTCTGAAAAAAAATTATGTGAATCAATATGTTGCCATAAAAAACGGAGATGTGGTTGCGCATCACGAGAAGATTGGTGCTGTTTTACAGAAAATCAAAAATAAGAAATTGAATCCAGCAACTGTTCTTATAGAATTTGTCCATCCGAAAGACCTCGTACTTATCCTCTAATGTGGGATGTTTTTTTATGAGGATCCCATTGGATGTACGAACATATGCTGAGGGTTTGAAACCATTTGTCACTGTGTACTTACGGATACCACATCAAAGAATCCATGGGGCAATTTATCCCTTTGTGGACACCGGTAGTCCTTATACATTGATTAGTAAAACTGATGCCGATCGACTTCGTATAAAGGTCTTGGGACATCCAAGAACGATACTCCTTGGAGGCGCCCCGATTTTCAGTTATGAACTTAAAGGAGTTCAGTTGAAGGTTTTATGTGATGATAAAAAGACTGTCTATGATCTAAGTTTACCTGTGGCGGGTGTGTTAAAACCTCTTCCTAATAATAGTCAAAGTATCAAAATAGCAGGAACAATCCCTAGTATCATTGGTGTGGATCTTTTAAAGCATCATCGATTTGCATTGTATTTCGATGCATGGAACGAAATATCCTATCTTGAAAAGATTTAAACAAATATTTTAAGTGATTAACTGAATTATCCTGGTTTCTTCCGTGAATAATTCGTCTCCCAGGCCGTTGACACACTCAGGAGTAAGAAAGTATATTTATTGAATAAATAAAAGATGAATGTTAAAGAAGGTCAACATTCTTTAAATCATTGAAGTGGATCTCCAACAGAAAGTAACCTGCGGACAGGCGGTTGTCGCCATGGTTCTCAACGCAATAGGGTTTGTTGATAAACTGTTATATCTGTTCCCCGGAGTTCATGAAAAACAAACCTGTCGAGCTGCTTATTAGCCCAAAACTTGTTGCAGAGGATTTCAACGATGATGTTCTTGGTCGGACGTTAGATAAATTATCTGCTAAAGGTCTGGAAGAGATTTTCATAAGGAGAAAAATCAACAAAACAAAGGTTTTTTTATGATAGTTGCGAAAGCCCCCGGTAGGGTACCAGGGGGCTTTCTGTGCCTCCATATCGTCAAATACGGATCACGAATCACCGATTCTCCATTACTACAGAGGCATGTATCAAAAGTAAGATTGAGAATAAATAGCTTTTCCTTATTTTTTTAAGGGAAAAGCGTTGGTCGTAGAAACACGCGATGCCATAAAACAAATCCTTTTGCGTTTTTCACAAACTGTTGTTCACCAGGACCCGGGCATTGTGCAGTTATTTGTACCTCAATTCGTCCGAATCCCTGTGGAAATTTGTTTATCGTAAGATCCGCACCGATGTAGAGATCATTAGTGTTACTTGTTGAAGTATTGAGTTTACGTAGCAATCCTTTTCCAGTCATATTAAGATTCCACGTCATATCAATCGCGTTTGTTTCACCCGTGTTTGTGATGATCGCGTGGACGCCTAGCCCTCCCGTGAAGGTAATGGTTAGTTGTACTGGTTTCTTTGTGGTAAATTGCCAGGTATCTGAGCGGTTGTCTTTGAGGGAATCATTGACGGTGACATACCATTGATACGTCATGTTCAACGAAAGATTAGCCCATGGTACTGATACGGTTGTTCCGCTAGTAATATTGGTCAGGTTGGCAATGAGGCTGTTATCAGATGCGTTGTAGAATGAGACTGTCATATTGTCGTTCTCAGAATCAAAAACGTATACGCTGAGTGTTGGTGTGAGGTTCACGTTTTTTTCGTTATCTTCCGGGGAAGGGTTGGTTGGTTTGTTTGGTGGTTGATTTGAGGTATTAAAAACCCAGGTGTCTGAGCGGTTGTCTATAAGGGAATCGTTGACGATGACATACCACTGATAAGTGATGTTTATGGAAAGGTTATGCCAGATTATGGACACATTTGTATTGCTTGAGATATTTGTTTTTGTTTCAATCGTGCTGTTATCTGATGCGTTATAAAAAAAGACGGTCATGTTGTCGTTTTCAGGATCGGTAACATATACGCTGAGTGTTGGTGTAATGTTCACGTTTGTTGCGTTAGGTTCCGGGGAGGGGTTGGTTGGTTTGTTTGGTGGTTGATTCGATAGCGTTAAACAGTGAGGGGAATCTGCCTGGATTGGTTGTGCTGAAAGAAGTATACTTGTGAGTAGTATACCACTGAAAAAAAGTACTAGTGCGTGTTTAATTCTTACGGTATTTATATTCATATTGCGTATAAAGATATAATATTTAATATATAAAACATTCTATGGATGAAAAGGGGGGATAGGAAATAGAGTATAAAGTCAAAATAAATAAGAGAAAAGAAAGAAGAGGGGTTGCGGTTTTTTTACTCTTTTGGTTTTTTCCCGGATCCTTTCTTTTTCGTTGTTTTTTCTTCTACGGGTGGTTCTGTAGTCTCTGGTGGTTTTTCAGAGGTTTTGTCTTTTTTCTTTCGTGTGATCGCAAACATGATTAAGAGAAGAACAATGATGAAGATGATAATGCCAAGGAAAATCGTATTTGCGGTGTTATCTCCAGCTGATGAAGGTGCTCCCTGGTTATAATCAGTCAGACCCCCGGTGTCAGGGTTGAATGTTTTATCAAAAACTCCATCACCGTTGGTATCAATGAGGTAGTTTCCATCCTGTTGTTGAACTACTGTCTCATTTCCGGTTGTGTCGTTGTGGAAGAGATCATAGATCCCATCGCCATTCGTGTCGATAAGGTAGCCGATATCGTCAACCGCAAGGGTATCGATGAACACTGTCTTCATAGTTGTTTCTGAGGGGGCACTGTTGTCATAGGCATAGACTTCGAGGATATATCGTCCAGCTGCAGCCCACGAGTGATTCTGGGTTGTCATTGTCCCATTAGCAAGAAACACCGTGGTTGTGTTTGTTCCGTCATCCCATGTAAAGATATACTGGATGGTATCATTATCTGCATCTGTTGAAACAGCGGTATAATCGTACACAGTGTTTTTATGTCCTGTTATTGGACCAGTTACTATTGGTTTTGTTGGCGGGTTGTTTGCTGTCAGGATAGTTACCGTGGCGGTATCAGTACCTGTTGCTCCGTCGTCATCTTTCACTTGAAGTCTTACTGTGTATGTTCCTTTCGCAGTAAACGTATACGTGGTCGTAGGTGTCGTCAGCCATCCAGTATCATAAGTTCCGTCGTTTGTGAAATCCCAGCGGTAACCGGCAATGGTTCCATCAGTATCAGTACTTCCCGATCCATCAAACGTGATTACTTGACCGACGAAGCCGTTATATGGTCCATTTGCTTCAGCGGTTGGTGCTTTATTCGTTGATGTTGATCCTCCACCACCGCCACCAGAGCTTTGTGTAGTGAAACTCCAAATTGGCCCTGCGGTTGAGAGACCATAATTATCCCACGCAATAATCTGCCAATAATATGGAGTGGAATAGCTCATTGTTCCTGGATCATAGGTTGTCCCAGATTGGCTGCTGGATACTTTTGTGGTTGGTGGATTGGTTGTCCCAAAGTAGATATCATACGTAACAGGGTCACCATCAGGATCGCTACAGGTCCAGCTCAGATCAGCATCGATGCCTACACCAGAGGCACCATTGGTTGGAATCGGGTTACTTGGTGGGTTTGGCGGAACATTTGTATAGTTAAGATCAAGGAAATAGAGGGCTATAGAACCAACATCTCCTGCCTCCTTTAATAAAACAGAATATTGTAGAGATCGATAGATTAGATTAAAGTAGATGGTCTTTCCAGTAGTAAATCCATCAGATACCTGGAATGATATTTCGAGGTTATCACCCGATAGTTGAAGACTTGTAGGAACTGTATTATCATAGGCTGGTTCTGAGCACGAAATATGAATTTGGACACCATCCGGTGCTAATATGCCGTTTATATATACCTTTCCATAAATCGTATGCATTGAGGCGTTTTCTGCTTTTGTAACAGGAACAATTACGGTTGCTACTGATGCTAGTAATATTCCTATTATTATAGTTGAAAGTATCTTTTTTTGATCCATAATAGTCTTCCCCATTTTTTACGGTCATTAGGTTTTATACTATATTAACTTTATCCTTCCATCGAGTATGTAGGTTTTTATCTGTTGACCAAGCGGTACTGTTTCTAGAGCAGCTGGGATATATCAATATCCAGCTATTTATTTCTACGACTATCCTTCTGTGTCTACTGGTTCTCCGCAGAGTTGAATTGAATAAATATCTGCATTACTTGGTTCGATGTCATCTATGTAAATTGTAAATGGATACGCCTCATCCCAAGATACTTCGCCACGTCCATCTAATTTCTCAAAGGAATCTAGATTTTGTATACCAACAGGTAGACAGGGGACACCATTAATTAAGTATTGATCTTCGCCTGCAGGGAGTACAATTGGATAATATACTCCATCGATGCTAATATACCCACAGTAACCAGGCCACTCTCCACAATCTCCGGTAGACCCAATTGGCTGCCGGGAATCATGGTATATCGAAAGTAATCCATCTTGAATCGTTATCCAGTCGCTTCCATCTACGCAGGCTGTAAGTACAATACAAGAGGGTTCTGCTTCTCCAACAGTAATCCATTGTTCTTGCACTGCGAGGATTGCGCCGTCACCCATCACCATCAACCAGGTATGATAATGTCCTGGTGATGTACCTTCTGGGACGGTAATCGTGACGTCGAATTCAACGGTTTGTCCACCTTCTACATCAGTGTATTCTTCCGGTGTCCAGTCGAACCAGTCTTCATACCCAGCTCTCGGCTCAAATGTCAAATGACTAATCGTGGCTGTTGCTTCTCCAATGAGTGCAACGATTTCATCGGGAAGCGTCCCTGTACTTCCAAGGAGTGCATAAATTCCACCGGTTTCATCAGATGCATATTGCCAAGGACAAGGAGCCCAACCACCACCACAATCAACGGCTACCACTGAAATTTTCGCTGTTTTCAACTGGTTAACAACACTAACCCATGACAAATCATCGTCAGTATTGGCAATTGCATCTCGCCCTGGATCCGTTCCAGTACTGTATCCAGAGGAATAACAACCAAACGTTGAAAAATCACAATCATGAGGAACATTGTCTTCGAAGATGATCACGATTTTTCGTGCTCCAAGACGCCAACTTGCGAATTGACTCTCGTAGAGCGCTCGAGTATATGATTCAGGTCCATCATTGCCACTTCCAATAGAAAGACCGTTTATTGCTGTGCTCACGGAGCTTGTATCACTTGTGATATCCTGATCTAGATTCCAGGGGTAATCAGAGTATGAATCTCCATAAGTGGCAGAATATCCACATGATGCATAATATGAGGGGTAATCCATGAATGAACCAACACCAAACGAGGAATCAGGGATCTGTGCCCGAATGTCATTCATAATTTCAATCGAGCTTGTTTGTGCGGAAGAGAGTTCACTACTCATACTCCCGGTTAAATCAAAGCAAAAGAGCACATCGAGTTTTCCGATGGGGATCTCATTGAGTGTGACAGTTTTATGCTCAGTCGTGGATCCTCCTGGAGCAAGAGTAATAGTCAGGGTATCGGGATCGATGGTTGCACCGCTTCCAACTGGCGGGGCATCTTCGCAGGTAACATGGAAGGTGCTCGTTGTTTCCTGTATGTTCCCTGCGGCATCATAGGCTCTGGCGGTCACTTCGTAGGTATGGCAGGGTGTCCAGATCCCTTCGGTGCCAAAGGTCCATTCGTCTCCCTCACCTGGGGTGCACTCATGCCATTTTTCTTCTGCTTGCCAAGAGCCATAGTACAAGCTGTCTGTGGCATCATAGATACGTACCTGCACATCTGTGATTTCTGTCTCATAATCCAAGGCGTGAATGTTGATATCACCAGGGCCATCAGGTCGTGATTCTCCATTTTGTGGATCAAGAATTTCCAGCTCTGGTTTTCCCGTGTCAGTATAGTACCGTGCTTGGGTATTGTTCATCTGTACCCAGTAGTCTTCACCGGTTTTCAATTGAGTCAAACCACCCAGCCACATTCCGTGATAATATACATGGGAAACCCAACTTGATGTGGCACTGTTGTACCAATATACTGCGTTATATAGGTCATGTATCGAAGCTAAAACGTTTTCTACTGATGAATTACCGGTTATACCATTTTGTGGTAATGTTAATTTATTCCAACCGTTACTCATCCACTGATCCCACACGATCGTACTCTGTATCATGTACGAAACAGGTGGTGCAGGCTCGTAGTTCCCAGCTTCATCCGTGACATCAGCGCAGATAGTGATCTCTGCCCCACTCTGGTACTTGTAGATTTGGATATCAGCGTAATAGTAATCTTCAGTGTCACCAAGCTGGACTGCTGAGACCTCTTCATGTGCATCACCAGACCAGATTGTTGGTGCATCGCGTCGTCCACCAGGGATCCACACACGTAAGGTATTAAGGAGATCCTCCCACGAAGTTTTGTCATCATAAGCGTTGATATGCACTCTAAGGATACGCCCGCCTTCAATCGGTTCCAGGTCTGTTATATAGATATGTGGATCTGATTCATCGATATTATCAACAGAAACCATAACTGTCCTTGAATCGCCAATGTTTCCTGCGAGATCGGTATCTTCCACTTGGATGCTGTGGACGCCATCATAGGTGGTTGTGGTATCCCATGCATAGGGGCTGCCGGTGCTTGTGTGCTCTACACCATCAATGATGACGATGGGGTTCGCGGATTCGTATCCAGTGAAAGTGATATCTACAGTGCCGTCTACAATGTCTCCTCCATGAGGATTCGTAATGGTTATTACTGGTGCATGTTTATCAACGATAACAGTGTCTGTGTCGCTCCATTCCCCTTTGTTTTCTGCGTAGTCCACTGCACGCACCTTCAGATGATAGGTGCCATCAGGTAGATCACTGAGTGTGTAGGTAATATAGTCATGTTCTAAACCTTCGGTCACCGTTACGAACCGTTCATGGTCAGATCCATCGCATATAGATAATTCATAGTAATGGATACCAGAATCATCGTCAGAGGCGCTAGTCCATACCATGGTGATTGTGCCATCAGCATCATACTCATCTCCACCTAATCCATCGTCCACATGTCCTAACTCAACCTGTGTTGGAGGTGTTATATCAATATAGATGTGTATGGTAACACTGTCGCTTCCGATAACGTTTCCGTTTTCATCGAAGGCAGTTGCCGTAATGCTCTTGTCTCCTGCGCCGCAATCTCCGATGACCCAGTTGTATTCCCATTCAGGATCATTAACTCGGACTGTACCAGCGATACAGTCGCCAGTGAAGTCGACAAAGTCTGTGTTATCAGGAGCAGTCACGGTTACAGTGACATAATAACCTGGGTCAGGTGCGTAGAATTCCTGACCGTCAACAGGATAAATGATCGACACTGAACCAGGAGTGTTGTCTACTTGCATGAGTACTTCTTGTTCTGCTGTGTTTCCAGCAGCATCAGTTGCAGTGACCTTAATCAGATGCGATCCATCATTGTACGTGGTGGTATCCCAGAGGTATGAGGTGCTTGTTCCTGAATAGACAAGTCCTCCGTCGATGAAGACCTGATATCCGGCCACACCATTCGTATCGGTTGCAGAATATGTTATGGATACTGAGCCGCTCAGACGGTCATCAGGATGCGGATTGGTGATAACAAGGTTTGGTGCAATCGTGTCAATCTTAATGGTTTTAGTATTGGACCAGCCGTCGATGTTTCCGAGTTTATCTGCTGCGCGTACTTTCGCAGAGAAAGTGCCCTCAGGGACATCGCTGAGTGTTACAAATAACGTATCACCAAAGACTTTTGTCGAATAGGTCCTTGTACTGTCGGTAATCCGAACCTCATAGTAGTCAACACCTGAGCCGTTTTCTATTGCAGCTGTCCAGTTCCCAGTAACTACACCATCGTTGTCGTACCCATCGCCGTTCAAATCCGTAATAGCAAACACTGGAGCTGAAGGCGCTGTGTTGTCAACGGTAAAGGAGATTGTCACTGATTTTCTTGAATTACCTTGATTGTCATAGGCTCGTGCATACAATGTGTGCAGTCCATCATCGCTCGCTGTGGTTGCCCATGAAGAAGTCCATGTTCCTGGTGTGGTATCAGTAGCATTAAGGACTCCATCGAGCCAGAACTCTACGTAGCTTATACCACTTACACTGTCAGAGGCGACTGCTTCGAAATCAACAACGCCTTTCACATACGAACCATCTAAAGGTTGAATCAAAGCAACAGTCTCAGCTGCGTTGTTATCAACAATGACAATAACGAGTTCTGATGTTCCTGTGTTTCCTGCCAGATCAGATACTTTTGCGAGTATTCCGTAGGCAAGACCATTCGTTGCAGTTGCGGTATTCCAGGTGTGGTTCCAGGTTCCGCTGCTGTATACGCCGTTTGGTGAATGCCAAGTCTGACCATTATCTGTTGAAATCAACGCTGATGAACTATCGAGGTTCACATCACCGATCGTAAAGGTAATGTTGACTGTACCAGAGACAAACTCGTTTTTACTTGGGGATGCAATATGAACTACCGGAGCAATGGTGTCGATGATAATGGTTTTAGTATTGGACCAGCCGTCGATGTTTCCGAGTTTATCTGCTGCGCGTACTTTCGCAGAGAAAGTGCCCTCGGGGACATCGCTGAGTGTTACAAATAACGTATCACCAAAGACTTTTGTCGAATAGGTCCTTGTACTGTCGGTAATCCGAACCTCATAGTAGTCAACACCTGAGCCGTTTTCTACTGCAGCTGTCCAGTTCCCAGTAACTACACCATCGTTGTCGTACCCATCGCCGTTCAAATCCGTAATAGCAAACACTGGAGCTGAAGGCGCTGTGTTGTCAACGGTAAAGGAGATTGTCACTGATTTTCTTGAATTACCTTCATGGTCATAGGCTCGTGCATACAATGTGTGTACGCTGTCATTGACTGCGGTGGTTGCCCATGAAGAAGTCCATGTTCCCGGTGTGGTATCAGTAGCATAAAGGACTCCATCGAGCCAGAACTCTACGTAGCTTATACCACTTACACTGTCAGAGGCGACTGCTTCGAAATCAACCGTGCCTTTTACAAAAGAGCTATCTAAGGGTTTGATCAGGGCAACGGTTTCCGCTGCGTTGTTATCAACAATGACAATAACGAGTTCCGATGTTCCTGTGTTTCCTGCCAGATCAGATACTTTAGCGAGTATTCCATAGGCGAGTCCACTCGTTGCAGTTACGGTATTCCAGCTGTGAGTACAAATGCCGCCGCTGTAGCCACCGCTTGGTGCCTGCCAGGTTTGGCCGTTGTCTGTTGAAATCAATGCTGTTGAGGAATCAAGGTTATCGTCATTGATGGTGAAGGTGATGGAGATGGTGCCATGGACGAACTCGTTCATATTTGGTGATGTAATGTCAACTACAGGTAAAACCCGATCAACAGTGATACTTTCGACGTTAGACCAGGGACCAATGTTGCCGATATAATCTACCGCGTGTACTCTTGCGTACCAAGTACCATCGAATGGCACATCGTTGAAGCTTGCGAAGAGTGCGGTGATATTACCAGAGTGGGATACTCCAACGATGAAGTTGGGATCCATGCTGACTTCGCCTTCATAGTAGGCGACGCCTGTGCCAATATCCACTGCGGGTGTCCAAGTTAAGGTAACATCGCCATCAGTGTCATAGCCGTTATGATCTGGATCGTTAATATCAAGAGCAGGTGCGGTTGGTGCGGTGTTATCCACAGTGAAGGAAATTGTGATTGAGTCTTTGGAGTTGCCGAGGTTATCGTAAGCCCGTGCAAATAATGTGTGTACGCCGTCATTGGTTGCAGTAGTTGTCCATGATGATGTCCATGTCCCAGGAGTAGAATCAGTATCATAGAGAACTCCGTCTAACCAGAACTGTACATAGTCTATACCACTCACAGTGTCAGAAGCTACTGCTTCGAACTCCACAGTTCCGTTTACAAAGGAACCATCTAATGGAGTGATTATGACAACGGTTTCTGCTCCGCTGTTATCAACAACAACAATCACCATCTCTGAGATTCCAATGTTACCAGCCATGTCAGATACTTTTGCAAGTATTCCATAGGCGAGCCCATCGGTTTCAACTGTGGTATCCCAGCTGTGGGTACAGACGCCACCAATGCATCCGCCACTTGGTACCTGCCAGGTCTGACCATTATCAGTGGAAATCATAGCGGTTGAATCATCGAGATTAAGGTCGCTGATTGTAAAGGTTATTGTAACAGTGCCGGAGACAAACTCGTTCATACTTGGTGAAGTGATATCAACCACGGGTAATACTCGGTCAACTATGATGCTTTCAACATTAGACCAGGGACCAATATTTTCCGCGTAGTCTACCGCATGTACTCTTGCGTACCAAGTACCATCGAATGGCACATCGTTGAAGCTTGCAAAGAGCTCGGTGATATGACCTGAGGATATATTTGTCATGAATGTGGGATCCATGCTGACTTCGCCTTCATAATAGGCGACTCCTGTACCAGTATCCACTGCGGGTGTCCAAGTTAAGGTAACATCGCCATCGATATCGTAGCCGTCATGATCAGGATCGTTGATATCAAGAATTGGCGCAGTTGGATTTGTTGTATCGATCGTAAACGAACAGGTGTCTGACCATTGCCCGATGGTGCCACTAGTGTAAATAATGGCAACATGCCAGTAGTAGATTCCATCAGGTAATACCGGCAACGTATACTGAGTGTCGGTGATATTTACATAGTCAAAGGTTCCAAAGAATGTATCCGTGCTCCATTCAACACGATAGTAATCCTGCGAAAGTACCGAGTTCCATACGAGAGTCGGCGTGTTATCAGTGAGTATTACGCCGCATTGCGGACTTACCAGTGTTGGATGCTCACCGATTTCACCATGAACAATAAATGTTTCATTGTCGAGGAACCAGTTTCCAACGCAATCAGAAGTGTTGATCTCAAGGTAGTGCGTACAATGTTCGCTGAAATTAAAGCACCCTGTATACTCCATCCAGTCGGTCCAGTTTCCTAAGAACCAAATCCTGTACTTGAACGTGACCTTGTCTGATGCGCAGGGGCAGGGATCAACAGGGCAGTCGTTTGCACTAAGGCAAATCTGCGTGTCCGTGGTCACCCACCAGACATCATGACCATACTGATCTGGTCCTGCTTCGAGCTTTGGTTGACTGATGGATTTATTGATCGTCGGTGGCGTGTTATCAACATGGAAGATATGTGTTTTCATGGTGCTGTTGTGGCAGACATTGTCCTTTGCCCAGTAATAGAAGGTGTGGATGCATTCCTGGGTGAAGTTTAGTTGCTGTGTGTTTTGTGTGGTGTAGGACCAGTTGTAACCTATGATGTTGGGGTCGGTGTAGCCGTAGCGGGTTGCGAGTTGTGCGCCGGTAATTGATTCTGGTTCACCTGGTAGTGGATATTCGGTGTTGTTGTAGACGTATCTCCAGAGGAGGTATTCAATTCCTGCTTGGCATTGACCACTATCATCAGCAGAGATTGTGAAATTGGTATAACATTTTATGAACCCCTCATGTGCACTGATTTCGCAGTATCCAGTCGTTGGCAATGTAAGATTAGTTGTTGGTACTGTGTTGTCGACGAGGAAGGTTTGGTTGTACATGTTGCTGTGGTGGCAGACGTTGTCTTTTGCGAAGTAGTAGAGTTCGTGTTGGCATTGTTCTGTGAAGTTGATTATTTTGTTTGATCCGTCGTATCGGTACCAGTCATGGTCTCTGATCTCTGTGGTGTCGTAGGTGGGTCCGTAGAGGGCAACAAGCTGATTTCCGCTAATTACGGGGTCGGTGGCCGGTCCGGTTGTTGGTGGATAGTTGTCTCCGTTGTAGGTGTATCTCCAGAAGATTGATTCTATTCCTGCTTGGCAGTTGTTTGCTGGGAAGTCTGTTGCGGTTAAGTTGAAGTCTGTGTTGCATTTCAGGTAGCCTGAGGTGGCACCTGTGGAATAGTATCCGTGGTTTGGTGGGATGAATGTAACGGTGGGTGCTGAGTTGTCTACGTAGAAGGTGTGTGTTTTCATGGTGCTGTTGTGGCAGACGTTGTCTTTTGCCCAGTAGTAAAGGGTGTGGTTGCATTCTTCATCGAAATGTAATTGTTTGATGGGTTGTATGGTGTAGGACCAGTTGTGGGTGATGATGTTGGGATCTGTATATCCATAGCGTGATGCAAGTTCTGCACCTGTGATTACATCAGTTCCTGTTGAGGTTGGATATTCAACGCCATTATAGACGTATCTCCAGAGGAGGTATTCGATTCCTGCTTGGCATTCTCCAACGGTATCGTCAGCGGTGATGTTGAAGTTGGTGTAGCATTTGAGGTATCCAGATGTGTCGTTTATTCTTACGTATCCGTGTTGTGTGGGTAGTTGGATATCGGTGGTTGGTACTGTGTTGTCAACGAGGAAGGTGCGGTTGTACATGTCGCTGTGGTTGCAGACGTTGTCTTTTGCGAAGTAGTAGAGTTCATGTTGGCATTGTTCTGTGAAGTTGATTATTTTGTTTGATCCGTTGTATCGGTACCAATAATAGCCGGTGATTGCAGGGATGTCGTATGTGGGTCCGTAGAGGGTGACAAGGTCTGGTCCGTAAATAATAGAATCAGTAGGATCTGGGACTGGTCTTGGTGTTTGTGGATAGTTGGAATTACTATAGTTGTATCTCCAGAAGATTGATTCTATTCCTGCTTGGCAGTCGTTTGCTGGGAAGTCTGTTGCGGTTAAGTTGAAGTCTGTGTTGCATTTCAGGTAGCCTGAGGTAGCGCCTGTGGAATAGTATCCGTGGTTTGGTGGGATGAATTCAACGGTGGGTGCTGAGTTGTCTACGTAGAAGGTGTGTGTTTTCATGGTGCTGTTGTGGCAGACGTTGTCTTTTGCCCAGTAGTAGAGGGTATGGGTGCATTCATCAGTGAAGTTTAGTTGTTTGGTAGGTTGTGTGGTGTAGTACCAATTATGAGAAATATATGCAGGATCAATATAGCCGTAGCGTGTTGCGAGGTCTGCACCGGAGATTACATTGGTTCCTGCTGAGGTTGGATATTCAACGCCATTATAGACGTATCTCCAGAGGAGGTATTCGATTCCTGCTTGGCATTGTCCAACGGTATCGTCAGCGGTGATGTTGAAGTTGGTGTTGCATTTGATATATCCGGATGTGTCGTTTATTCTTACGTATCCGTGTTGTGTTGGGAGTTGGATATCAGTGGTTGGTGATGTGTTGTCAACATGGAAGGTACGAGAACTAATCAGGTAAAACGCCATGTCGTAACCTAAGGGAGTCCAAAAGGGCGTACTAAGGATTGGAAAGCCCCGTGCAGATGAACCGTATGTTATTCCGCTTGTAGTCGTCCAACCCCATTGCGGTGGGAAACAGAAAACTGATTGGATGGCAATCCAGTATTTCTGACCTGCCTGGCAGACAAACGGTGAATTCAAGTTCACAGAGTACGAGTATTTTCCATTGACATCAAAGGGCAATCCTGTTACTCCTGGGAAGAAGTAAGATGCTAATGCAGTGGATGCAGGATCAGGCAATCCACTACCAGTAGGTGCGTTCCCTGTGCCATCGTCTGCATAAATGTAAATATTGAAATCTACAGGAGTGAATGAATTTCCATTGAAAAATTCTCCATACCAATGAACATCCGTTATCTCAGTTGTCTGAGCAAATTGAAAATCGTCAGCAACCTGTGAAACGAAGGGATAGCAGGTATCATTCTGGGACGAATATGCAGTTGAAGAAGACGTTGTTCTTCCGTTATCCCAAACGATGATGCCTTGCACTCCACTAAACATGGGATGGCAGACGTTATCCTTAGCGAAGTAGTAAATCGTATGATTGCACTGCTCTGAGAAGTTGATCATCTTGCTTGATCCATTATATTGGTACCAATCATAGCCTGTGACCTCAGGGATATTGTATGCAGATCCGTACAAGGCGACAAGATCCGTTCCGTTGACAACATAGTCTGTGACTGGACCCGATGTCGGCGGATATTCCAAGCCGCTGTAATTGTATCTCCAGAAGATTGACTCAACACCAGCTTGACAGAGACCAGAGTCGGAAGCATTAATCCAGAAATTCTTCCCAGCTTTCAGATACTGATAACCAGATGCTGGATCAACATAGTATCCATGACCTGAGACATCAAGCGTAACAGTTGGGGGTGTATTGTCTACGTAGAAGGTATGTGTCTTGATGGTGTTGTTGTGGCAGACGTTGTCTTTTGCCCAGTAGTAGAGGGTGTGGTTGCATTCTTCGCTGAATTGTAATTGCTTCGTGGTCATTGAGGTGAAGTACCAATCATGACCAATGAACGCGGGATCGGTGTATCCGTAGAGGTCGCGGAGGGTTGTACCGTTGATGACGACGTATTGTTCGTAGGTCATGGGGTAGCTGTTGCCTTGGTATTCGTATCTCCAGAGGAGGAATTCGATTCCTGCCTGGCAAGGACCACTGTCGTCAGCGGTGATGTTAAAATCAGTGTAGCATTTCAGGTATCCAGATGTATCATTAATTCTTTTGTATCCGTGGGTTGGGAACTGGATGTCGGTGGTTGGTGTTGTGTTGTCAACATAGAATGTATTCGATTTAATACCGCTACTATTACCAGTCAGGTAAAACGCCTGATCTACGCCGGTATCAGTCCATGGCATTCCATTGGGGAGAAAACCCTGCATAGATGAACCATACGTTATTCCTGCGGTAGTTGCCCAACCCCAAAATGGCGGAGAACAAAATTCCGCTTGAATCGCGATCCAGTATTTCTCGCCTCCTTGGCAAACAAACGGTGGATTCAAATTTGCAAAGTACGAATATTTTCCATTCCCATCAACAGGTAATCCTGTTACTCCTGTGATATGGTACGATGCTAATGCAGTGACTGATGGATCAGGCATTCCACTACCCGCGGGTGCGTTTGTGGTACCATCGTTTGCATAAATATATATATTGAAATTCACGGGATCATCTGGTGCTCCATTGAAGAATTCACCATACCAGTGAACATCTGTTATATTCGTATCTGCACTGAATAGGAAATCATCAGCAAACTGTGAAACGAAGGGTACACAGGTATCTTTCTGGGATGAATATACGACTGGATCCGTTGTTGACCCTCCGTTATCCCAAATAACACCCTTAACTTCACGGTAACTGGGATGACTAACATTATCCTTGGCGAAGTAGTAAATCGTATGATTGCACTGCTCTGGGAAATTGATCATCTTGCTTGATCCATCATATCGGTACCAATCATAGCCAGTGACCTCAGGGATGTCGTACGCAGATCCGTACAAGGCGACAAGCTGATTTCCGCTAATTACGGGGTCGGTGGCTGGTCCGGTTGTTGGCGGATAGTTGTCTCCGTTGTAGGTGTATCTCCAGAAGATGGACTCAACACCAGCTTGACAGAGACCAGAGTCAGAAGCATTAATCCAGAAGTTTTTCCCACCTTTTAGATATTGATGATCATAGACATAGTATCCATGACCTGAGACATCAAGAGCTATATTTGGTGTTATACAGTCCACGAAAAATGTGCGGGTAACGATATCATTATGTGTGCAGACGTTATCCTTCGCAAAAAAGGTGACATTATGCCTGCATTCAGTATCAAACGAGATCTCCTTGCTCGCAGCATCAACCCGATACCAGTAATAATCTGTAATTGCTGGGATGTTGTACTCTGGTCCATACAACGCAACTAATTCTGTTCCCTGAACAATACCAGTTCCTGGTGCGCTGGGATATTCGGTGCTGCTATAGTTGCATCTCCAGAAAATTGCTTCAACACCAGCTTGACAAATACTACCTGAGTCAGAAGCATTAATCCAGAATGATTTTCCACCTTTTAAATATTCATAACCAGTTGCTGGGTCAACATAGTACCCATGCCCTGATACATTTAGAAGAACAGTCGGTGGCGTATTATCAACATAGAGAGTAATATTATGAGTAAATTCAGTGTTACATAACGGATCCTTAGCGAAATATTCGAGGTAATGTGTACATTCTTCAGTTAAATGAATATTTTTCGTATAATTATACCAATAGACACCCTTCCATAATGAGACCGCGGAGTTTCCATCATATGAATCTGCCCCGGTGACTGGGTTTGGGTACCAGCGCTGCTGCGCATCAACATAAACCCGCCAGAACCCCATCGTTTCTGGGTATATACAGGGAGCTGTACCGGTGTTGTTGATCGTGATATTTATTTCATTGCGTGAGCTGATATAGAGTTTTCCTCCAGTTGGATCAGTATAATTACAATATCCTAGGATATGATGCGTTGCGATGGGTGGCGTTACATCAACGTAATGTAATTGTTTGTTTGGGAACGGGTTCGAAAGATCAGGATCTGGATTGCCCATGTTATCATAAGCTCTATGGCAGATGTAATGCATACAATTTTCATGAACTTGAATATGAAGAGATATTGAATCATTTTGAGGGTCGTAATCATTATTTGGATCGTTGGGATTGGAGACGTTCCAATAATTGTCAAAAACAGTTCCAGTCCCATTTGGCATCAGCTCTCCATGGCCATCTTCGAAGGTTCTCCAAATAGACCACTCGACATACGCTACACCGGTTCCGCCGGGGATGCATCCTGAGTCGGTTATGTTAATTACTTTAGTCGTGCAGTTACCAATAAAATCACCAAAGTGGGGTCCCTCATAAGAAACCACAGAAGATGGCGGGGTTGCATCTACGATGAAATCTGTTTTATTAAAGTTGGTAGAGTTGCCTCCGTTATCGAAATAATCATGACACCAATAATGGATTTCATGCCAACAACTTTCGTCTTCAGAAATATTTACAGATATCCGACCTAACAGAGGATCCGTATCAGTTAAAAATCGGTTGCCAGGAACAACTTGATTATCTAAAACCGTTGTTTCTGGTACACTGAGATGTGGCCAGGATCCAAAATTTTCTCCCCAGTTAATATAATACGTAAGATATTTCGATCCAATCCCCGCATCTGTTGAGTTTATCCATATAGGTGTATGCGGTCCGACAATGGTATAGTTAATACCATCTGTGGTACGGTAGAATTGATTTTGTGGAGTTCCAAATTCTACGGTTTGATTAGGAATATAGCAATCCGGAGTATATGTGATTTCAAGATACGGGCGTAACCATGATGCGGTATTTTCGCGGTCATAAAAAAGTTGACGTTGGTTATTACCTTCGTTGGTAAAGTTTAATCCAATGCTCAATATTTTATTTTCTATTCCTGGTCTCATTTCAGGATAGGCTGCTGAGGTGACATCCCAGATATATGAACCGTTGATCGGACCGACACTTTGATTACTAATCTGATCAGTCATTGGTGGTTTATTATTCCAGGTGACTGTGTCTTCAGTCCAGCTGTCATTGGTAACAACATAAGTTCCGATATCATCAGTCCCAGTTCTGCCGCCATATCGGTATAAATGAAGTTTCGCAGAGGTAATTAATGCATTACTTGGTAAACCTAAAGTTGAAAGATCAAATTTTATAAAGACTCGTGTATGATTTCCGTTTGTCCATCGAACAAGGAGATCATCAGTATTATGTGATGAACCGGCTGCAAATTCCTGAACATAACTATCGTCAATCGGAGAAAGAAGAGTTCCTGTATATACACTAAATTGTATTGTATAATTCGCGATGATATTAGCAAAAGTTGAGTCGGCGTAGGCATGTCGGATGACCGTCCATACCCCGGGTGTTGCATCAGCTGGAAGTACGTAATTATCATCAAATGGACCTGGAGCTATGAAGTGACCGCTGGTTTGCATAATTGTTCCATTGGGGGCCACCCATTCAAATATACTTGGTAGAAGAGATCCACCAGAAACTTGCGCATACACAGTTGTCCCTGGTTGACTGCCGTTGAATAGATAGCATCTCTGTGAAGATAGATACGCTGAATTATTATAGGTTAATGGTTCTTGCGCATCGGTAAATGTAATCTGCGCAGGGTGGGTACCATCGCTTGCATAAATCGTGTAGGTTCCTTCGATTCCATCAAGATCATACATGTAATCGAAACATCCGGTACTGTCGATGTTTGGAAGTGCTGTAGGGAATCGGCCACCTGGCGCAGAATCAGCAACTCCGTTTGGTCGCGTTACGGTAAGAGTGCTTATTGTGCCCATCGGCGTAAACCATTGTCCGTGGATATACACAATATCTCCCGGTGAGAAATCAGTTTGCAGATTTCCATCTACATCTGATGTCCATATCTGGGCAGATGGATCTGCATGTCCTGGTACTGCGAACAGTACGCTCGCTGATATGGC
Organism: Methanobacteriota archaeon; assembly: GCA_903930505.1. The sequence continues at coordinate 108 of CAIYYQ010000263.1, read as the reverse complement.
GGTCATTGCCATTAACAGTGCGATGATGCTTACGCCTACTATTTTGCTAGAACTATTTTTATTTTTTAACAACTTATACATATCTTGTTTCCTCCTTAGTTTAAATGG